>JALZFK010000244.1 GCA_030861585.1 Actinomycetota bacterium
GCGGTGGAGGGTCTTGTTCGGGTGGCCCCGGTAGCGCATCCTGGCGACGGTCTCCTGGCCGGGGTAGCATCCTTTCTCGAAGCTGACAGCACGTTCGAGAATGCCAGCTTCGGCGGGGAAGTTCTCGGAGGTGATGTCCGCGCCGAACCGGGGGATACCGGATGCCACGCGGGCGGTTTCGTAGGCGTCAGGACTTGCGAACTTCGCCCCAGCGTTCGTCAGATGCTCCCTCGTAACACGTAAAGCCTCTGCCGGGCCCAAGAGGTCGAAGCCGGGGACAGGCACCGCGACACCGGCGGCGAGCAGGGTTATGCCGCCGACCTCGATCCGGGCGGTCTCGTGCTCGGCGAGCCGGAGGTCCCCGAAGAGCTCCCCCGCGAGGGGGCCGTAGAGGCCCAGGATGGTCCAGGGGAGATCAGCAGCGGAGAGATCTTCGACCCGTACGCGGGAGAAGGGAGCGTAGCGACCCAGGATCTCGCGGGTCGCATCGGCGCCTTCGGGTTCGGTATCGACGAAGATGTCCTCGCCACTCTTCAGGACGCGCAGGTCGGTCTGGATGCGTCCCTTTGGGTTCAGGAGCGCGGCGTAGGTTCCGAGATTCTCCTCCTTCGGAACGGCGTTAGTGAGTATGGCGTCAAGCATCCCCAGGGGGTCTTTACCAGCAAGTTTGAGGACCGTTTTATTAGAGCGATCCACGAGGGCCATTCCTTCGTTAAGAGACTTGTATCCGACGAGGGAGCGTTTGTATCCGGCCTCACCATTATCGCGGGGCTTTCGGACCCAGGCGTCTGTTATGTTCTCCATACCACCAATTTTAAGGGTATGTCCTCCAGGTTAAAAGGAATTTCGAGCCGCGCTCCCGCGCCCTGCGAACCGAAGGAGGCAATCGCCGAACCGAATTTGCCCACCCTTCGGAGGTTGTCTTGTCGGGGTGGTGGACCTCCCAGGAGCAAACAAGAGGCGGTCGCAGATGATCTCATCCGCCGCAGGCCAGCTGTCGCTACGAAAGTTGGAAGCGGTGGCCGCGACCAATTGGACAACCAGGACAGTAGCCCAAACCGAGTCGGGACATGCGCCCAGACGCGTATAGGACAAATTTCCTATTAATCATTCGTCGGGCGATGATTACCATGGGCCCCTAAGGACGGGTGGCGCGATAGGAGCGGAGGACCGGGATGAAACAAAGAGTTAAGCAGGTTTTGGGTTACGATAAGGTCGGGTGGCTGCCGGTTGATACACAAGCCCGTCTCGCTCCGCGCCTGCGACCACGGCTTACGGAAAGCTCCGGATTAGCAGCTGTCAGATCCACGGCCGCTTCTCTCCGTCCGGCCCGACGCGGTACCGAAAAGATGGCCAGCACCGCCGTGGGGCTCGCTTGGACCACGTGGGGGCTCTCCTTAGCGCTAACGGCGCTCGGCATACTCCTCTTAGGTTCAAACCTGTCTTACAACGTCCACGTCTACGACTACTGGTTCGAGAACACACTCATCGCGGTGGCCAGCTCGATGGTCGGCGCCGTGCTAACCTCCCGCCGCCCCGATAACCTCATAGGCTGGCTCTTCTGCGGGATAGGCCTCTTAAACGGAGCGCGCTTATTCTGCGCCGAGTATGTCACTTATGCATCACTAGCGGCACCCGGATCGCTCCCAGGAGGCGAAACACTTGCCTGGATCTGCTCTTGGACCTGGGTTATAAACTTTGGCCTTTACGCGTTCCTGGGGCTGAAATTCCCCGATGGCCGGCTGCCCACCAGCCGTTGGCGGTGGGTCACATGGCTCGGGGCAAGCGTGGCCTCGATGGGAGCAATCTCGGTGGCATTCTCACCCGGGCCGATTTACGGGCTCGCTCCCATCCGCAACCCCCTCGGGATCGAGGGCCTTAACAACACCGTTAGTCTAGTCGAGTTGCTCTCGCTTACTCTCGTGCTGGTCGCGGCAACATCCCTGTTTGCGCGAATGCACCGCGCGCAGAGAGTAGAGCGCCAGCAGCTCAAATGGGTCGCCTACGCTGCCGCGGTAGCGGTCGGCGGGTTGTTCCTCCAACGCATAATCCCCGAAGTGGTAAACGTATGGTGGGCTTCGTGGGCCGGCTTTATACTCGTTGTTCTCGGTATCGTGGGGATCCCAATTACCATGTGCATCGCCATACTCAAATACCGCTTGTACGATATCGATACTCTCATCAACCGCACGCTGGTCTACGGCGCGCTCAGCACCAGCGTCATCGGGATATATATGCTAATCGTTGGGGGTCTTGGGACGCTCTTGCAGGCCAGCGGCCACTTCGCGATCTCGCTGCTCGCCACGGGTCTCGTTGCCACCCTTTTTCAACCCCTACGCGGTCGCCTACAGTGCGGGGTTAACAAGTTGATGTACGGCGAGCGCGACGAGCCATACAAGGTGCTATCGCGTCTCGGACGGCGGCTGGAAGGCACCCTTGCTCCCGAGGCGGCTCTTACAACCATCGTCGAAACGGTATCGGAGGCGCTCAAGCTACCCTACGCCGCTATCTTCCTTAAGCAGGGTAGCGAGTTCGTTGCGGCGGCCGAGCGTGGAACCCCAGTGGGCGAGCCCGTAACCCTGCCGCTCGCACACCAGAAAGAGTTGGTAGGACAGTTAGTCGTAACCCCCAGGGCGTCGGGAGAAGAGTTCACCCCTCCGGATCTGAGGTTGCTAGCCGACCTGGCGCGTCAGGTCGGAGTGGCCGTACATGCCGTGCGCCTGACCATTGATCTCCAGCGCTCGCGCGAGCGCCTGGTTACGGCACGTGAAGAGGAGCGCCGCCGCTTACGGCGCGACCTGCACGACGGCCTAGGGCCAACGCTCGCCGGTCTCACCTTCGGCCTCGACGCCGCCCGCAACCTGCTTGCCTGTGATCCGGAAGGCGCCGAAGCGCTGCTGGCGCAACTCAAGGGCCAGACGCAGGAGGCGATCTCGGACGTCCGACGTCTAGTCTACGACCTGCGCCCACCCGCGCTCGACGACCTGGGCCTGGTTCCCGCTATACGCAAGCAGGCAGCCGGTCATGGTCTCCTCGCGGACGGTGCCTCTGCCAAAGCGGGAAGGGAGCCGAGCCGCGAAGACGGATTGGTCTT
>JALZFK010000256.1 GCA_030861585.1 Actinomycetota bacterium
CCCGGTCGAAGGGCTCCCGCGTCCCATCCCGCTTTATGACCATGAGCCGTAAAGGCTCCCGGCGCTCGTAGGTAGTGAACCGCTTCCCGCACGAAAGGCACTCCCGCCGCCGCCGAATGGCGTCCTTGCCCTCCGAAAGGCGGCTGTCGATCACCCTCGTATCCTCAAAGTCACAGTACGGACACTGCACCTCGTTAACCCCCATCGTCTCAACACCACATCTGGTACCGCAAAAAACTAACACACCACATTTTCTTATCGCAATACCAGCTACATAAACCTTAACATCAGGTTAACTCAACTCTCAGGCACAGAATCCCGATTCCTAAGCGGAGTTCGGGTAGGAAATCTCTCCGACAAAATTTTTCAAAAAATTTTTCATTCGGGCCGTATTTCGGCGAATTTGCAGCAAATCGCGTACCTTTACTCTCAGGTCGAGTGACAACATTTTACCCTTGCTTGAATCTAGATATACAATTCCTAGATGTTTATACTTTAGGCTAAGATTTATAGTACGGTTGAGTCTTCGTCCTTTCTTACGAGGGACTAAGCCCAGCCATTCACGAAACGGGGTTTTATCGATGGATAGGGGAAAATCTCGTTTCGGGTACTTCGAGCCGACCATGTGATTACCACCGCCTTATTTAGAGCGTTCATAACTCTTTCGGCGAACGAAGTTTATTTGGGCAGGTAGCTCAGGAACAATCCGGCCGGGCAATAGGACTTTCTTTATCGCTTGCGGCGTTGTTTGAAGAAGGTTTGGAGGAGGGCGATAGCCTCGCTTTGCAGGATTCCGTCGGTGTAGGGGTAAGTGTGGTTGAGACGTGTGTCGGCGGGGAGCTCGTAGAGGGTACCGGCGGCGCCGGCTTTGGGGTCGGGGGCGGCGTAGACTAGGCGGCTTATGCGAGCGGCGTGGAGGGCACCGGCGCACATTAGGCAGGGTTCGAGGGTCGTATAGAGGGTGCAGCCGGTGAGACGCCAGCTTCCCGTGTGAGCAGCGGCGCGGCGAAGGGCGAGGAGCTCGGCGTGGGCGGTGGGGTCTTGTGTGGTTTCGCGTTCGTTGTGGGCGTAGGCTAAGATCTCCTCTCCTCGGACGACCACGGCGCCGACGGGGACCTCCCCTTTTTCGGCGGCCCTTTGGGCTTCTTCGAGAGCACGACGCATGAATCGCAGGTCTCGGTTGATCCCGGGACCCGGCTCTTCGAAACCGTTGAACCTCAGTTTTTCCGGCACGACGCCGATAATAACAACGCGGAGCGTTCGTTGTGGGTAGTGGGCGGTCCTCCATCTACTACCACCCCTACGGCCTCTCCATCCCGTTACAAAGTAGATGTACGCCATTGAGTAGTACTTCCTCTTCCCTGTGTGATCTATCTCCTCCCTTCGCCTCCTCGTTACGGTGCTTCTATCGGCTTCGGTGTTCCGCCGACCCTAAGCTACTCGGCGAACTCGTCGGGCAATGCCTTGCAGTCGCAGTGCTTGTTCTCGACAACCCGGATCGTTCACGCACGTCGAGGCTCTTGAGAAGCCAGTCGGCGGCGTCCGGGCACGCGTTCTCGACGGCCGATAAAACAGTCGCAATCACCCGACCCCAAGCTACGGAATAGGTGAACGACAAGACGCAATTAGACGCAGACTTGAGGGTTACCAAAACCCTCCACTATACGTATATTATTTATCTAAACCCGTGATATAGAGACGCGGATCTTGCCGAACATTCTACCTGTGATTCAGCGAGATATTTTAGCCGTTTTGCAGGTCATTTTGTAGCTGGGCTCTTCTCGATGTCGCGGTTCACCCCGGCCCACTGCCGTGCGGGAAGGCCCCAGAGCGCGATGAAACCGGCGGCTGCGGCCTCGTCGAAGGTACTGTTCGGGTCGTACGTGGCGAGTTCCTTGCTGTAGAGGGCTCGCGGCGCGGTGCGCCCGGCGGTGGTGCTCAACCCCTTGTACAGCTTGAACCGTATGATTCCGGTAACGGTCTTCTGGGTCTCCGCGATGAAGGCATCGAGGGCGGCCTTCAAGGGCGTGAACCAGAGGCCGTCATAGGTGAGCTCGGCGTAGCGCTGCTCGACGGTAGCCTTGAAGCGCAAGACATCCTTGGTGAGTGTCATCGTCTCGAGTTCCTTATGGGCTTGGATGATCGTTAAAGCGGCGGGGCATTCGTAGATCTCACGACTCTTTATTCCCACGAGCCTGTCCTCGATCATGTCCACCCGCCCTACTCCGTGCGCCCCGGCTATGTGGTTAAGGTTGGCGATGAGCTCTACGAGCGGCAACTCCTCGCCGTTCAGGCTTACCGGCAATCCTTCGCTGAAACCGATCTCGATGTACTCGGGCGTATGCGGGGCCTCTTCGGGGTTAGCGGTGAGCTCGAAGACATCCTCGGTCGGCTCGTAGTCAGGGTCTTCCAAAGGTCCAGCCTCGATGGAGCGGCCGAAAAGGTTGGCGTCCACGCTATAGGGAGATTCTTTGGTGATCGTCACGGGGATACCGTGCTTCTCGGCGTAAGCCATCTCCTCCGGGCGGCTCATCTTCCAGTCGCGTACCGGGGCGACGACGGTGAGATCCGGAGCGATGGAGGCAGTCGTGACGTCGAAGCGGACCTGGTCGTTGCCCTTCCCCGTAGAGCCGTGGGCGATGTGCGTCGCCCCCACCTCGCGCGCCACCTCGACTAGCTTCTTGGCGATGAGCGGCCTGCCCAGGGCCGTAAACAGCGGGTACTTGCCCCCGTAGAGGGCGTTCGCCTTGATCGCGGGGGCCACGTACTCCTCGGCGAACTCGACCTTCGCGTCCTTTACGAACGCGTCGGCGGCGCCTATTTTCAGGGCCTTTTGCTTCACGTCCTCAGTAGGCTCGCCTTGGCCGAGGTCCAGATACAGGGCGTAGGGTTCGGCGCCCTGCTGCTCGAACCACTTCAGGCACACCGAGGTATCGAGCCCCCCCGAGTAGGCTAGCACGACCTTTTTTCCTTCTAACATACGTCCTCCCTCAATCTCCCGATTCGCCGGTCGCCGGCCCTTCCATCCGACGCAGTCCTTTACCTTCGTCGTGAGTAGTGAGGTCTAGCTTCATTACCCAGGACGGGTACTCCGAATCCGTGTCTAAGAGCTTCACGAAGCCGTTGCGCTCGTAGAGCCCGATAGCGACGGGGTTATTGCGACGAACGCTCAAGCTCAACGAGTCGAACTTCTGCGATCTTGCCGTGTCCAGAAGTCCTCGCAGGAGCGCTTTCCCTACCCCGAGACCGCGATGATCCGGGACGACGGCTACGACAACCTCAGGCGTCGAGGCGTCGATGAAACCGTACCCGCAGCTGTCCGGTGGTATCCAGCGGTACCAGGCGGCGCCTACCCTGCGTCCGTTGTCTGAGTCCAGCGCCACCATGGCGGTATCTCCCAATCTTCCCCAGCCTTCGAGGTAAACTGCGATCGAGGGGTCAGACAAAGAGCGATGATGGACAGCTTCGTGAAGCATCTCCCACAGGAACTCCAGATCCTCCGGGCCCGCCGGCTGCGTGGGGTAATGCGTCCGGCCAGCCAAGGCACCGAAGGAGGCTATTCGGCCTTACCGACGGGCCGGGTTTTGGCCCGACAAACGTCGGCGATGAGGCCCGCGACCTCCTCGGCGGCGGCGTTGTCCGACGCCACAGCGAAGACCGTGTCCTGCCCGGCGACCGTGCCCAACATCTTAAGGCCCCTAACCCGATCGAGGACGTTGGCGACGGCCCCGGCGGTCCCGTCGCGGGTGTGAACGACAACCATGTTCTGCGCCGAGGTGACGTCGAGGACGAAGGAGGGCAGTACCTCTATGCCGGCAGCACCCGGCTCGTACGGCAGCGCGAGGTAGCGGTTGCCGACCTTGAGGACGCCGAGCTCGGCGAGATCGCGGCTCACGGTCGCCTGAGCAACCTCGACTCCTACGTCCGAGAGGGCCGCGACCACGTCCTGTTGGGTTCCTAAAGCCCGCTCGGAGATGAGCCTGAGTATGAGGTCTTGTCGCGTCCCCTTGTCCACGTGCGAAAGCGTCGCTCCCATCCTCCCTTGCGCCTCCTACTTTAGATGCTCGATCCCGGTATCCTCAGGGTAGCCCAGAGCCAAGTTCATGTTCTGCACCGCGGCACCCGAGGCGCCCTTGAGCAAGTTGTCCAACGCTGCGAAGAGCAAGAGTTTCCCGGCCCTACGATCCACCGCCGCCGAAAGCCTCGCCCTGTTGGTGCCCACGACGTGCGAGATCTGAGGCACCTCCTCCCTGGCCTCCACGAACGCCCACCCCTCGTAGTCCTCCGCGTACCACCGGAGGATTTCCTTAGCCTCCGGCAAATCTCCGGATTCCTCCAGATCCACCACGATGGTCTCTAACTCCCCGCGGCTGATGGGCAAGAGGTGCGGCACGAAGGTAACGTCGGGCACTTCCCCGACGCCCCGCAGAACGGCCTCTATCTCCGGCGTATGCCGGTGATGCGGCGTTCCATCCGCTACCCCGTAGGGCGACACGTTCTCGTTGGCGGAGACGAAGTGCGTCTTCGCCGTAGGCTTCGCACCCGCCCCGCTCACCCCGCTCAGAGCGTTGATGGCTACCGACGAAACCTTCACCCTCTTTACGACCGGCGCGAGCGCCAACACGGCCGCTGTAGGGTAGCAGCCGGGGTTCGCCACGAGTCTACCTTCCGGCGCCCCGAAGACCTCCGGCAACCCGTAGTGCGCCTCTTCGAGGAGATCCGGGACAGGATGCTCCCCGTACCACTCGTTGTATAACGCCACTTCCTTCAGCCGAAAGTCCGCCGAGAGATCCACAACCAACCTCGTACCGGCCGCGAGCAACTCCGCCACCGTCCCGGCACTCTCCCCGTGCGGATACGCCACGAACGCCACGTCCAGCGTCGAAGCCTCTATCTCCCCCGCCTCCACGAACCTCTCCCGTACCGCCAGCTGCGGATAAACGTCCCCCACAACCTTTCCTGCGTGCTGCCGCGAAGACACCTCCACCCCCCCGACCTCCGGATGTCCCGAAAGGAGCCGCAACAGCTCCCCCCCCGTGTATCCGCTGCCGCCGTAGACCGCCACCCTCAAGCCCATGCACCGAATTACACCAGACGCCGGATATTTATTCAAGTTTTTGAATAAAACGGTTGACCGCTACGCGCGCGGGTGCGAGAATAACCCCAGATGATGAATAAAAATCCAGAAATCGGCATAAAGGCAACAACCGGTGGGGCGACTGCGGCGTCGGGATTTCTGGCGGCCGGGATAGCGTGTGGTATGCGTTACGAGGATCGCCGGGATGTTGGCCTTCTCCTCTCCGAGGAGGCCGGGGGTACGGCGGCGGTGGTTATCACCACGAACGTGGTCAAGGCGCCACCGCTATTGGTGACCGAGGACGCGGTCGAAGCCGGGAACGTGCGAGCGGTGGTCGTTAACAGCGGGATCGCCAACGCGGCCACGGGTAAGCGGGGTCTCGAAGACGCGTATACGATGCAGGCGCTCGCGGCGGCTGAGCTCGGGCTCGAGCCCAAGGAAGTGGCCGTCGCATCTACCGGTGTGATGGGAGAGTACCTCCCCATGGATCGCGTGGAGACCGGTATCAAGGAAGCCGCGGCATCTTTGAGCGGTGAGGGCTCCGGCTTCGCCGAGGCTATCTTAACCACCGACACCCGAACCAAGGAGGCCGCCGCACGGGTGCGGATCGGGGACGCGTCCGTCACGGTCGGTGGGGTCGCCAAGGGAAGCGGCATGATCCACCCAAACATGGCGACCATGCTCGCCTTCGTCACCACCGACGCCGCCGTCGAAAAGGAGTGCTTGCAGAACACCTTGCGCCGGGCGACCGAGAAAACCTTCAATCGCGTGACCGTCGACGGCGACACCTCCCCCAACGATATGGTCCTCCTCATGGCGAACGGCGCCGCGAGTAACGAACCCCTTACGTCCGATTCGCCGGATCACCCGGCCTTCGAGGAGACCGTCGAGGCCGTGATGCGCGAGCTCACCAAAGAGATCGCACGCGACGGCGAAGGAGCAACGAAGCTCGTCGAGGTCGTCGTCGAGGGCGCCAAAGACGAGGCTTCGGCGGCGGCACTCGCCAAGGCCGTCGTCGGGAGCAACCTCGTAAAGACCGCCGTCTTTGGCGAAGACGCCAACTGGGGACGGGTGCTCAACGCGATGGGCTACGCAGGGGTCTCGTTCGAGCCGGAGGGCGTAGAGCTCTACTTCGGCCCGGTCAAGGTCTTCGCCGACGGGGAACCCGTGCCGCACGATGAGGCGGAGACGAACGCTACTCTAGCCGAGGACGAGGTTTTGATCTCGGCGCGCCTCCAAGAGGGCACGGCCTCTGCGACCGCTTGGGGCTGCGATCTTACCTACGAGTACGTGCAGATAAACGGGAGCTACCGCACGTGAAGCCCGAGACCAAACCGGTTTTCGTCAAGATCGGGGGCAGCGCCATCTCTGGCGGAGCGTTAGATGATCTGTCGGGGATCCTGGCTTTGGGGACCCCTGTGGCGCTCGTGCACGGCGGCGGCCGGCAGCTCACCCGGATGCTCGGCGCTCTGGGCATTACCACCGAGTTTCGCGAAGGCTTGCGTGTCACGGACGAGCCGACCATGACCATCGCCGAGATGGTCTTTGCCGGCGAGGTGAACAAGGCGCTCGTCCGGGAGCTCTACGTCATGGGCGTGCCGGCGGTCGGTATCTCGGGGACCGACGGCCCGACCTTGCACGTCGAGCCCGTGCCGAACCTCGGGCGCGTGGGGAGCGTTACGCGGGTGGAGGGGCACCTGATCGAGACGCTCTGGACGGGCGGGTTCGTGCCGGTCGTGGCGCCCGTGGGCCTAGGGCCGGAGGGGTCGTACAACGTCAACGCCGACTCGGCGGCAGCGGCGCTCGCTATTGGTTTGGGCGCCGGGCACCTATTCTTCCTCACAGACGTGGACGGGCTCTTGTACGGCGGCGAGGCCGTCCCGGCGCTCGCACCCAACGAGTGCGAGGGGTACGTCGAGAAAGGGCTCGCGGTCGGGGGGATGGTGCCTAAGCTTCGAGCGGCAGCCGAGGCGGCCAAGGAAGGGGTCGAGGCTAGAATCGTCAACGGGAATAAAAGGGGCTCGCTCGCGAGGGCCATAGCGGGCGAGCGGATCGGAACTCTCATATCGGAAGGAGTCGCGGCATGAAAGCAGTGATGGAGACCTACAAGCGGATGGGCATAGCTCCTAC
>JALZFK010000270.1 GCA_030861585.1 Actinomycetota bacterium
GATAGTAGCCGCCCTCCGCGAAAAGGGCATAGACCACGAGTACCTGCTCTTCGAGGACGAGGGACACGGCTTCGCCCGCCCAGAGAACCGCCTGAAGTTCTACGCGACGGCCGAACGCTTCCTCGCCGAACACCTCGGCGGTCGCGCCGAAGACGAGGGTATCCCGGATTAAGCCCGGCTACAGCTCTGAGATCACGAACGAGACGAAGAACCCTGCAGCGGTGGCGAAGGCGACCGGCTTACCGCCCTCGCGGTAGGCGTCGGGCATAAGGGTATCGGCGAGGGAGGCGAGCACGGCGCCGCCCGCGAAGGCCAGAAGAACGGAGAGCGGCTCTTCGCCCACGCCCGAAAGGGCGGCGTTTCCGACCACCACGGCGACAGCGAGGACCACGGTGGTTACGGCCCATACTGCGATGGCGAAACCGCTTGTGCGGCCTTGATCCCTCATGCTCACCGCCCCGCCCAGGGCCTCGGGGAGATTGGAGGCGAAGATGGCGACCAGTAGCGCCAAAGCCCCCGTCCACGAGGTCTGCAGTAGTGAGACGCCGAGCGCCATGTTCTCGGGGATACCGTCGAGGATTACTCCGGCCAGGATAGCGAAGCCCGAGACGCTACCCCCGACCCCTTGTATATGGCGGTCGAGCAGCCCGTCGGCCACGACGAAGGTAGCCGCCCCGGCCAGAAGCCCGATCCCTGCAAATAGGGCCCCTCCGGCTCTGAAGGGCTCGACGAACAGGTCGGTGGCGAGCGCGGTGACGAGTGCGCCGCTCGCGAAGGCCAAAGCCACCGCTACCAAGCGGTCCGGTGGTCTCCAATACGCCCCGATGACGCCCCCGATCACCAAGGCGCTCGACGCGACCAGACCGAAGAGAAGTGTGTTCAACACCGGTGCTTCACCGGCGCATCCGCGCACCGTTTGGATTTTCGCGAGTGCCATCTATCTTCTGCGTAATCCCGTTCGAGGTCATCCCCCAGCGCCGCGGACGCTCGAACTCCTCTTCGAGACATACCTCTCCTTTGGTCTCCAAGCGCTCACCCACCCTCTCAACGCTTTCCGTTATGCAGTCTATACCAGCGAAGAGTTTGGCCTTCAGGAACGCTGGGGCTTAGAATCTCCTCCGCCATGAAGTTCACCAAGATGCACGGCGTCGGTAACGACTTCATCATGATGGATCCCGGCGAGGTCGAGGATATGGGCCTCGCGGGGCTAGCTCGCAGGGTATGTGACCGGCATTTCGGAGTCGGGGCAGACGGGATACTCGTGCCGGCTTCCTCGCAAGTAGCGAACCTCAAGATGGTCTACCTGAACTCCGATGGCTCGTCCTCGGAGATGTGTGGCAACGGCCTCCGCTGCCTCGCCCGCTATGCCAGAGATTACGAGTTGGTAGAAGGTGACGCCTTCACGGTCGAAACGGGGGCTGGGATCATGAAGGTACTTCTCTATGACGACGGCTCCTCGCGAGTCGATATGGGAGCGCCGGGGTTCGATTCGGAGGTAAAGCTCCACGGCTTCACCTTTCTGCGGGTCTCGATGGGCAACCCCCACGCCGTCGCCTTTTTAGGGAGCGAAGCGGAGGTCGAGGCGCTGGACCTAAAAGGGGTCGGGCCACCGGTCGAAAACGATCCGCTCTTCCCCCAAAGGACGAACGTGGAGTTCGCGTACGCGCGGGGGAGGTACGAGATCAGGATGAGGATCTGGGAGCGCGGCGCGGGCGAGACGCTGGCGAGCGGTTCGGGCTCGTGCGCCACGGCGGTCGCGGCGATCCAGCTGGGCCTTACTGGAAGCCCGGTCCGCGTGGTTCTGGACGGTGGCTCCGTGGAGATAGAGTGGGCCGGAGAACACGAGCGGGTATACATGTCGGGCCCCGCCGAGTACGTCTGCGAGGGGGAGTTGCTGCTCTAGCCGTGTGGGTACGCCGATTCCGCTATTTGTGCGCGAGAAGGCTGGTGGTCGAGACGCAGCACCTCACAAAGCTTTAGCGAGCGTCGGTCAGTTCGGCTTCGAGTTCGTCCACGAACTGCCTGGCAGTACGCCCGGAGCGCCCCGCGTGCCAGCGGTCCCAGAGGAGGGCTCGCTCCTTTAGCACCTCACCGGAAATCTTCAACCCACGTTCCTCGACGAGCCCGAAGACTATCTCTAGATAACGCCGCTGGTCGGGGGCGGGGAAGGTGACCCTTAGCCCGAAGCGGGCCGCCAGGGAGAGCTTCTCTTGCATGGTGTCGCGGGCGTGGACGTCGTCGGCCTCGTCACGCTCGGAGAAGCGCTCCCGGATCAGGTTACGGCGGTTGGAGGTGGCGTAGAGCCTGACATTCCCGGGCGACTCCTCGATAGAGCCTTCGAGCAGCGCCTTCAGCGATTTGTACTCGACCTCGTGCTCTTCGAAGGAAAGGTCGTCCACGAAGAGGATAAAGCGCGGGCCGCGCCCGCGTAGGGTCTCTAGAATTTGGGGTAGATCCTTGAAGTTTTCTTTGGCGAGCTCGACGAGACGGAGCCCCCTATTCGCGTACTCGTACGCGACCGCTTTTACGGTCGAAGACTTGCCGGTGCCCGGCAAGCCGTAGAGGAGGGCGTGGTGAGCCGGGAGCCTGGCGAGGAGGCGTTCGGTGTTCCTAAGGAGGGGCTCACGCTCCCTTTCGTACCCGATCAAACCCGTCAGGCGCACCGGGTCCGGGCGTGATACGGGTTTGAGCCCCCCATCCTCCCAGCGAAACGCCCGATAGTGACCCAAGAGCCCCGCACCGTGAGTAGCGTAGTGCTCTGCAAGGGTCTCGACGAGATCTCCCCAATCTTTCGCCGCCGCGAGCTTGCGGGCCAGCACCATGCGGGGCTCTCCACGGCGCGATAGGTTGGCGGCGGGAACCGGAACCCGCCAAGGCACCCATACCCCCTCCAACCCGGGCACCGTCGCCTCGACGAGACCGAGCAAAGTATTGGCTTCGAGATCGAAGAGCGATCGGAGCGTACGGAGGTCGCGGCGGGTCTGCTCCACGAGGGTGGACGTCAACTCCTCTCTCTCCGCCGCGAGGCTGAAGGGGTTCTCATCATCCAGGAGACGTCCCACGAGGTGAGACCGCCAGGCGTCGGGGAGGAGATCTCCGGACTCGACGGTTAGCTCTTGCCATAGCCGTCCGAACGTTTCGGCCACGGCCGCAGGATCGGAGCGCTCCCCTTCCAGGAGCCCTAGGAGCGTCAGGAAGTCTCCCATCGCGGGGGATGACAGAACCCCCCGTAGCACCGCCAGTCCCCGCGCTCGCAGGAGTAGCACGTTGAGCTCGATCCCGTTCATATGGACGGCACTATAGCACCGGCCGGAGCCACTACGTGTAGACCTCGCGCGGCCCATTTCGGCGCGCTGAGGGTTCGAACGAGGGTTGCAGCACCGACAGCTGCCGCTGTTGTCGCTTAACCACCGAAGAGACGGGCGAAGAAGCCGCGGCTCTTGAGGGCCTTCAGCTCGGCTTCCAGGCGCACGCGTTCCTCGACGAGGCCAGCCCTCTCTTCGACGAGCTCAATCTTCTCCTGGGTGAGGCGTTCGCGCTCGGACTCGAGCTTGGTCTTCTCCTCTTCGAGGGTCGAGATGGTCTTCTCCTGCAGCTCGTGCTGGAACTCGAGGAGGTTGAGGCGTTCGATCTCGCTCCACAAACGGTCGATCTCCATCCTCGCCGCGTCTCTTTCTTTGCGGACTTCCTGCATCTGGCGGTTGCGCTCGTCGAGGCGCGTTTTGTAGTCCTGGCCCTGCTGCAAGAGGCGCTCGTAGCGTTCGAACGGCACGGCCGGCAAGCGAGAGGTGCCATCGAAGGCCTCATCCCCAATCACCTCCCCCTCGAAAACCTCCTCTTCCCCCGCCGCCTCCGAGTTGCCCGAATCCCTGACGCCCAACGAGCGCGCCAGTTCTTCGACCTCCGAGAGCAGGAGACTATAGCTGCCTTGAGCGGTGCGCTCAGCGTGCAAGCGACCCTCGGCCACGTAGCGCCGGACCGTGCTTGCCGATCGGCCCAGTATCGCCGCCGCGCCGCCGAGTCCGACGCGCTCCTCCCTGACCTCCCTAGGGTCCATATCGGCACATTCTATATTAGCGGTCAGCCGACAGCCATCGAGTCGGCGTTGCTCTCGTAGGTTCTTTTGCTAACGATCCACCATCGGAAGCCGAGCCCTATCAAGCCCTAATGATCTCTCCGTTCCGAACCTCGACCGGTATCTCCGGCAGGGGCTGGGTCGCGGGGCCGTTTACGACCGTCCCACCATCCGCCGGGTCGAAAAGAGATCCATGACAAGGACAGGCGAGCTGGCCGTCCCTGTAGCCCACTATGCACTGCCGGTGCGTGCAGACCGCCGAGTAGGCCCTGAAGTCGCCGCCTTCCAGGCGTACCAGCACCGCCTGCTGCCCCAACTCCTCGTCGGTGAACTC
>JALZFK010000276.1 GCA_030861585.1 Actinomycetota bacterium
TCGAGCGCGAGACAGCTCCCGACCACGTCCACGATCGAGTCGATCGCCCCGACCTCGTGGAAGGTAACATCCTCCGGCGCGTGGCCATGAACGGCGCCCTCGGCCCTCGCCAGAAGTTGGAAAGCCGCCATAACCCTTTGCGTGGTCCGCTCCGGGAGACCGGCGTCCTCCACGAGTCGCCGAATGTCGGCGAAGGTACGGTGGGTGTTCTGCTCGGCTCCCTCGACCGCGAGGCGGAGCGCTCGTACCCCGCCGACCTCGACGCGCGCGGTACGGAGCTCGAATGGCACGCCTAAAACCTCGAGGGAGCGCGAAACCTCTGCGAGCGGAGCCCCCGCAGCGACGAGGGCGGCTAAAGTCATGTCACCGGCGGCCCCGCCGACAGGTTGGAAATGGACGTGGACGGGCGTGTTAGTCTTGGTCCCCCCGGCCACCGGTCATCTTGCGGGTCATCAAGAGGGTGACGGCGAGGAGTATGGCTAGCAAGACGAGGGGACGGGGGTCGCTCTTCACGGCGTCCGTAAGGGGGGACGGGTCGCGTTTCTCGCCGGCCTCGCGGGCCAAAGAAAGCTGATACTTGACGGAGTCGAGGAATTCCTGCTGCTTGGCCTTGAGGTTGGCCTTGATGCGAGCCACCCCCTCTTGGAGACGCTGCCTTACCGTTTGTTTAACCCGCTCGGTGACGACCTGAGGCTCGATGTGCTTACGGAGGTCAGTCATATCCGAAGTCATGCCGCTCCGGATCTCGAACATCTCCCGTTCTATGCGCTCCGGTGTCTCGCTCATGGCCTAAGCTGTCCCTTCAACCAGTCTATATTCTGCTGGAGGGCGGCTATCGTCCGGTGAGGCTTGGGATCCAACCTCCGCAAGATGTTGGCGCCCGCCCCGGCTAGACCTCCCCCGATCAGGAGCAGTATACCAGAGACGATGAGCGCCGAGGCCCACAGAGGGAGGACAAGATTGAGTGCGTAAACCCCGGTGAGAGATAAGAAGACGAGGAAGACGAGCATGAACACGGCGCCGGTCACCAAAAGCCCCGTCGCGATACCGGCTTGCCGGCCCACGGGCACGAGCTCCGCCCTCGCCAGCTCGACCTGCTTGTTTACGAGCTCCTGGATCTGAGGCTGTAGTGCCTGCACTATTTCCTTTATGCTCCGGTCCGAGAGCTCGGGCCCTTCCCTCAGCTCCTCGGAGAACCTCTCTACTCGTTCTCGCTGCTCCGTCATGCGCGCCCCTTTGCTCTCGGCCTATGAACCGGAAGATCCAGCCAATATTAATACCCTCGTCCCCATCCCAGTAATCCTCCGAGCCAACAATATCGTATAGCACTTGTAGTGTTGTTTCATGGTGTATCATGTGTCACCTGCACTCTATGGTGTTCGCGTTCCAGAAGGGGTGAGGATATCCTGGTCGAAGGTAGGGAGGGGAATTGGAGCTCTACAAGGCTCTGAGTGTTGTTAAGGGTGACATCGTAGCTTTCGTGGGAGCCGGGGGGAAGTCGAGCGCGATCCTCCAGGCGGCCCACGAGCTCAAGGAGGCCGGCGTCAAGGTCCTCGTCGCCCCGACCACGAAGATGTTCGTTGCGGAGGCCGAGAAGGTTGGTCCTATCCTGACCTCCGAATACAGATACGAGCTATGCTCGAAGGTTGCGGACGTTCTCGCCGGAGAAGAGGCCGTCGTTGTCGGGAGTACCATTCTCTCGAAACAACGGGTAGGCGGTGTTAAGGCCTCGTGGGTCCCAACCCTGTCGCCAGATGGTGCCGTGACGCTCGTGGAGGCAGATGGCTCCCGCCGCCGCCCTCTAAAAGGTACAGCGGCCCACGAGCCCCTCCTCCCCGAGGGAGCCACGCTCGTGGTCGCCGTAGGAGGCATCCGCGCCCTGGGCGAACCGGTGGACGAAAAACACGTTCATCGTCCGGAGGTCTTCTCCGAGCTCACCGGCACAGGTCTTAGCCACACCATCGACGCCAGGGCCTTCGCCCTGGCGCTGCTCGCCGGACTGCGGACCGCATCCGAAGGTAGCCGCCGAGCGGCGCTCTTGACCGACGTCGAACCTGGCCGGAGTATGTCCGACGCCTCGACGATCGCGCGCCAACTTTGGCGGGGAGGCGTGCGTAAGGTGATCCTGAGCTCTCTCCCCAAAGAAACGCCGGGCCAAGTCTGGAAGCTTTGACAACACCCGAAACGCCGCTTGTTCGAAAAAAACATCTCCGAGACGCCCTCCCAAAAGCCCCGGTAACCGCTCGACGATCATGTCACGAGAACGTAATACTATTGTGTATCTACGACACAAGCACGATAGGGAGATAGGGTATGGTCTTGTGGCTGGATGTTGATCCGAACAGTGGGGTGCCGATTTACGTGCAGATCGTCCAGGGGGTGAAGCACGCGTTGGAGGTGGGGACTTTGCGACCCAAAGAGAGGCTGCCGACGGTGCGCA
>JALZFK010000280.1 GCA_030861585.1 Actinomycetota bacterium
ACGCCTTCCGTACCGGCGAAGGCGTTGGCTGGCACGAGCACGACCATCGACTGTTCCACGGCGTCGAGCGACTCTTCGGGCCGATCTACCGTGGAAACCTCACGGCGAAGTGGATACCCGCCCTCGACGGCGTCGAGGCCAGGCTGCATGAGGGAGCGCGCGTCGCCGACGTTGGCTGCGGCCACGGCGTCTCCACCATCCTCATGGCTCAAGCCTACCCGAACTCGACCTTCTACGGCTTCGACTACCACGAGGAGTCGATTGAAGCTGCCAAAAAGGCCGCAGCCGAAGCGGGCGTGGAGGACCGGGTAACCTTCGAGACGACAACCGCCAGAGACTTCCCCGGTAGCGACTACGACCTGATCTGCTTTTTCGACTGCCTGCACGATATGGGCGACCCGGTGAGCGCTGCGGCGTGCGCCAGAGAAGCACTCTCGGAAACCGGCACGGTACTGTTGGTGGAACCTATCGCCGGTGACAACGTCGAGGATAACTTCAACCCGGTAGGCCGTCTGTACTACGCGGGCTCGACCTTCCTGTGCACGCCGAGCTCGCTCGCGCAGGAGGTCGGACTGGGACTCGGAGCCCAGGCAGGAGAAGCCCGTCTCGGGCAAGTCATCTCCGAGGCAGGCTTCAGCCACTTCCGCCGGGCTACAGAGACGCCGTTCAACCTCGTGCTGGAAGCACGACCGTAACCGACGAGCGTGGTGTGAGAGGGGGGCCTTCGGTTCGCATGGCCGTAGTCCCCTCCCACACAATCGAGATAAAGATGCGAAAGGAGTACGCAACACTCTGTACACCGGTAGGCATAAGGTGCCATTGTGCACAGGGGCCAGGCTATAGACCTCCCGCACACCTTATCCTGGCCCCTTTTTTCGGGCCGTAGGTCGATGCTCGTCGATGGAGGAGTAATACGCTTTCTTGCACTACGGCTTCGAGATCGTGACTAATCTTTTCGTTGCCGAGTAACGCGTGGGTCCCCAACATCCACCCGACGCTTTACGGTTGGGGCTTGCTGTCTCTTCTTAGCCCATCTTCGGCACTATCTTCGTAAGCCAATCGCGGGCGGCTTCGATCTCCTCGCGACCGATGCTATGCCCGCCGGGTTGCCAGTCTAGGGTGACCTCCGCTCCCGCCTCCCTGAGCAGCCCGGCCAAGCGCTCGGTGCTCTCGGGTGGCACCATCTCATCGGCCTCTCCGGCGGCGAGGTAGACCGGCGTTCCCGAGAGGTCGGGTGGGATCTCGGGCTCGAACGGAACCATCGCCCGCAAAAGCACCGCGCCGGCCAGCAAGCCCGGGTGGAGCAACAACAGGCTCGCTGCGATGTTGGCCCCATTGGAGAAGCCGACCGCGAAGATGCCCCCCAGATCGAGGTCGTACTCAGAGGCGGCCGCCTCGACGAACTCTGCGAGCTCGTGGGTACGGTTCACGAGGTCCTCCTGATCGAACACGCCCTCGGCGTGCCGGCGGAAAAAGCGTCGGGCGCCATTCTCGAGAACCTTGCCGCGCGGGCTCAGGAACGCGGCTCGCTCGTCGAGCATGCGGCCTAGGGGTAAAAGGTTGTTCTCGTCGCCACCGGTCCCGTGCAAGAGGAGCAGGGTGGTCGCCTCGTCTCCCTCGGCCGGGACGAAACGGTGGACGAAGCCTAGCAGCTCGCTCGTCATGGCACTAACCTTTCTGTTGGGGCTGACGGACGGGGGGGAGGACCTGTTCGATGCGCTCTCGATCCTTCTCCAGCCAGGGCGGGAGCTTCAGGTTCTCGCCGAGGTGCTCTTTGTCTTCGTCGATGGTGAAGCCGGGCGGGTCGGTAGCGATCTCGAAGAGGACCCCGCCGGGCTCGCGGAAATAGATGGAATGGAAGTAACTTCGGTCGAGAATGGGGGTGACATGGAGGCCGTGATGCAGGATCTCCTCCCGCCACTCTTCCTGCGTCTCGTCGTCCGGAGCCCGCCAAGCCACGTGGTGCACCGTCCCTACCGCCGTCAGCCCTCTAGGTCCATCCGGTCGATCCAGGACGTCCGCGAAGTTCCCGCCGGAGCTCGTCGTCAGGTACCTCGTTCGCCCGTCTTCCTCCGCGACCTTCTCGAAGCCCAAGAGGTTTGTGAGAAGGTCCGTGGTAACCTCCGTCGACCGTTCCGAGAGCGTCACCCCGGAGATGCCCCGGATCGCATGCTCGGCGGGTACAGAACTCTCCTCCCAGGCCTCCCCGCCATCTCTCCTTGGCCGGGCGACGAGCTCGACCGCGAGCCCGTCCGGATCTTCAAAGGCCACGACCGTCTCGTCGAAGCGTTTTTCGGGCCGCTCGAAACGGACACCGTGCTCTACCAGCCGCTCCGTCCAGTAGCCTAGAGAGTCCTCCGGTATGGCAAAGGGGGTGGCGCTTACCTGACCGGTCCCTATGCGTTCCCGGGGTGCCCCCGGCCAGGAGAAGAACGTCATGATTGTCCCCGGGTTTCCGGCGGCGTCGCCGTAGTAGAGATGGTAGCTACCGGGGTCGTCGAAGTTCACGGTTTTCTTCACCAGCCGAAGGCCGAGGACGCCCGAGTAAAAGGCCACGTTCTTTTGCGGATCGTCGGCGATAGCGGTTACGTGATGTATACCCGCGAACTTTATGCTCATGGCGTTCCTCCTGCTCTTACCGGCTTCCGCGCCGGACAGTCGTTACGGGAGTTTAGCGCAACCGGGGTTTCGTAGAGGACAATCGCAGACCTCTGGGGAGCAGGGTTCTATCGGGAGGTAGCGCGCTCGTCGTCGCAGCCCAACCCGAGAAGAGTATCGGGCTACGAGCCTCTACAATTCGGAGATGATCTTCTTGACCCTGGGGATCGAGGGTGCACTCACGCTCAGTTCACCCACGCCGAGCTCTATGAGTTTCGGGATCAAAGGCGGTTCCCCGGCGGCTTCGCCGCAGACGCCCACCTTGATGCCAACCTCGCGAGCAGCCTCGCAAGTATCGCCTATGAGCCTAAGTACGGCCGGGTGTTCGGCGCTCTGCAGGTCCCTTAACCGCTCGTTGCCTCGATCGGCGGCCAACGTGTACTGAACCAGGTCGTTCGTGCCGATGGAGAAGAAAGAGACCTCCTGAGCAAGCTCACCGGCGCAGATCGCGGCGGCCGGGGTTTCGATCATGACCCCGACCTCTACCGTCCCGGTCTTCGCTCCTTCTCTCCGGAGCTCTTTTCGGCACCCGACCAGAATTTCTTTGGCCGCTCGTAGCTCCTCGACCTCGACGACCATCGGGAACATGACCTTCAAGTTCCCGTAGGCCCCCGCCCGCAGGACGGCTCTGAGCTGGGGCTTAAAGAGGTCTGGCACGTCGAGGCTCATCCTTATGCCGCGCCAGCCCAAGAAAGGATTATCCTCGTGTGGCTGGTCCACGCCGGGCAGGTCCTTGTCTCCACCGACGTCCAGTGTCCGTATGATCACCGGCTTCTCGCCGAACGCCTCGGCCACCCGACGGTAGGCCTCGTACTGCTCGTCCTCCGAAGGAAGCTCCTCGCGCTCCATAAACAGAAACTCCGTGCGGAAGAGCCCTACTCCCTCGGCTCCCCATGAGAGAGCATCCTCCGCTTCAGACGCCGAGCCCAGATTGGCCAAGACCTCGACGCGGCGCCCGTCGCGGGTTCGGGCCTCTAGGTACTTGAATTCCTCCAGGATAGCCATTTTGGCGGTCGCCGCCCTTTGCTTGTGCTCGAACTCGGTTACCGTGGCGGGATCTGGATCGATAACCGCGTAGCCCTCCCCGCCGTTCACGGCCACCGTTTCGGCATCGAAAGCTCTCTCCAGGACCGAACCGACGCCCACCACGGCCGGTATCCCCATCGAACGGGCCATGATCGAGACGTGAGAGGTTCTCGAGCCTTCGGCGGTGACGAACCCCAGGGGCATTCCTTTCGGGAGGCGGGCCGTATCCGAGGGCGTCAAGCTGCGGGCGAGGATGATCGAAGGAATTGTAGGAGCCTTGATTCCTTCGTCCTCGCGACCCATGAGCTCGAGCGCTATTTGGCGGACCACGTCTCGCACATCATCGGCCCGGGCGGCCATGTAATCGTCCTCCATCCCGGCGAACGTTTCGGCGTAGTCCTCGCCCACAGCCAGCACGGCTGCCTCCGGGCTCTCCAGGTTCCGAACGCGCTCCTCGACTTCCGAGAAGAGTTCGGGGTCCCGGGCCATCTCGATATGAGCGTCGAAGATGGACGCCTCTTCTTCGCCGGACGAGCCTTCGATCCGGTCGCGGGTCTCGGAAAGCTTCCTCGCGAGGGCTTCGATCGCGCCCTGGAAGCGCTCTAACTCGGCTTCGACCTCACCCTCGGATATGCTCTCCCGCTCCGGTCTGAGCTCCCCGGCAGCGTGGACAAAAGCCGGCCCCACCGCCACTCCCTCGGAGGCTCCGATGCCAATGAGCTTCACAGGCTTACCCGCGTCTTTCTCAGCCACCGTGTGATCCCCTTTCCGATTAGCTTACGGGATAAGCCGGGTTCCTTGTTCTCTGCTTTGCTCTGATACCGGGTTCTTCAGCGTTCAGAAGCTAGTGCTCGTTCTTGGAGATAAGCTCGACCAGGGCCTCCACGGCATTTTCTGCGTCGTCTCCTTCGGCCCGGATCGTTATCTCATCGCTCTTCTTGACCCCGAGAGCCATAATCCTCATCGGACTCTTCGCGTTGGCTTCTTTTTCGCCCTTGATCACCGTTATCTCGGCGGTAAATTGCCTGGCTTTCTTCACGAACTCTGCTGCCGGTCGCGCGTGAAGTCCTTCTTCGGGTCCGACAGTTGCCTTTCTCTCTGCCATGAGTTGCTCCTACTTCCCTCCCTTCGCGGTCTCATGAGGATAGCACCGCCCGAGCCATCGCGAAAAAGAGTAGAATACGTGCGGTCGGGCGACGTGACGCTTGACACAGATTTTTTGGGGGCCATAGAGTGTTCGGGCACGATCCAACGTGAGTAGTGCGAGCACGGGGAAGGGGAGCTTTGCGCGGGGGCGCGGCCACCAAGCTGGTGGGTAACCGGGGGTAAGTGGCCCATGCGGAGTTCGCTCTTTGAGGAGGTGAGGCGTCGGGGTTAGGGTCGTAGGAAAACTCAAGCCGTACAGGGGAAAGGTCGAGAAAGGACGGGGGTATGGCCGCAGATCACGTACTGGCGATAGACCAGGGAACCACGGGGACTACCGTGATGATCTTCAACAAAGACAGCGCGACCGTGGGGGAGGCGTACTCGGAGTTCACCCAGCACTACCCGAAACCGGGCTGGGTCGAGCACGACGCCAACGAGATATGGGACGTCTCCATGCAGGTCGTGAAGGAGGCGCTCGAAGACGCCGGCGTAGCGCCGGAAGACTTAGCAGCGATCGGCATCACCAACCAGCGTGAGACCGTCGTCGTGTGGGACCGGGAGACCGGCGAGCCGCTGCATAATGCCATCGTGTGGCAGGATCGGCGCGGCGCGTCGATCTGCGCCAACCTCTCGGAGCAGGGCTACGACGATATGGTTGCGAATAAGACCGGCCTCGTCATAGATGCATACTTCTCCGGCTCCAAGGTGAACTGGCTCTTGGACAACGTAGAGGGTTTGCGGGAGCGGGCGCAGAACGGCGAGATCGCCATGGGCACCATAGACACCTGGCTGATCTACAAGCTCACCGGTGGTCGGGCGCACGTTACCGACTACTCGAACGCCTCGCGCACCATGCTCTACAACATCTTCGAGCTCAAGTGGGACGACGAGATGCTCGAGTTGCTCGGCGGGGTGCCACGCGAGATGCTGCCGGAGGTCAAGCCAAGCTCCTACGTGTACGGGAACACAGACGCCGACGTCTTCGGGGCGGAGATCCCGGTCGCCGGCGTCGCTGGCGACCAGCAAGCCGCCCTCTTCGGCGAGGTCGCTTTCGAGAAGGGCCTTACCAAAAACACCTACGGTACCGGCTCCTTTGCCCTCATGAACACTGGCACGGAGCCCATAAAGAGCAGGAACGATCTCCTGACCACCATCGCCTGGGGCTTAGGCGACGAGCCGGTCGAGTACGCGCTCGAGGGCGCTATCTTTATTACTGGTGCGGCGGTGCAGTGGCTCAGGGATGGCCTCGGCATCGTAGAGAGCGCCCCCGAGACCGAGGAGCTGGCCAAGAGCCTGGACTCGAACGACGACGTGTACTTCGTCCCGGCGCTCGTGGGCTTGGGTGCGCCGCACTGGGATTCCTACGCCAGGGGCACCATCATCGGCATAACGCGTGGCACCACCAGGGCGCATCTCGCCAGGGCGGCGCTCGAGAGCATGGCCTATCAGACGCGAGACGCGGTCGAGGCGATGGGGGACGACTCGGGGATGCAAATCCCGACCTTCAGGGCCGACGGCGGGGCCGCCGCCAACCGGTGGATGATGCAGTTCCAGGCCGACATCCTCGGTGTGCCGGTCGAGGTGCCGGAGACCCTCGAGACAACGGCCCTGGGCGCTGCCTACCTGGCCGGGCTGGCGACCGGCTTCTGGGAGAGCCGTGACGAGCTCGTCGACAGGTGGAGGCTCAGGCGCCGCTACGACCCCCAGATGAGCGAGGAGGAGCGCGAGCGGCTCTACGGGCGCTGGAAGGAGGCCCTCGAGCGGGCCAAGGATTGGGCGCAAGAAGCCGTCGAATCGCCTTTGGGTTAGATCTTCTTCGTAAGGAAAGGAAAAGGATGAAGAAGGTGCTCAACGCTCCCGAGAGGGCGGTTGAGGAGATGGTACGGGGGATGGAGCTGGCCCACGACGGCTTGATCCGTCTCCTCCCCGAACACAACGTCGTCGTGCGGGCTGACGCCCCGGTACGAGGCAAGGTCGCCCTCGTCTCCGGTGGTGGCTCCGGCCACGAGCCCACCCACGGCGGTTACGTCGGCCCTGGCATGCTCGACGCCGCCTGCGCCGGCGCTGTCTTTACCAGCCCCACCCCGGAGCAGATGCTCGAAGCAAGCAAAGCCGTGGACGGTGGAGCTGGGGTCTTCTACGTGGTCAAGAACTACACCGGCGACGTCTTGAACTTCGAGATGGCCGGAGAGCTGGCCGAGGCCGAGGGTATACAGACCGATTACGTCGTCACAAACGACGACGTCGCCGTCGAGGACTCGACCTTTACCAGCGGGCGGCGCGGAATCGCCGGCACGGTCTTCGTGCACAAGATCTGCGGGGCCGCTGCCGACGACGGGAAGGACCTCGCCTACATAAAGGAGCTGGCCGAGCGGGTCAATGGCAGCATGCGCTCGATGGGGATGGCGCTCACCAGCTGCGTGCCCCCGGAGAGCGGAGAGCCGATCTTCCAGATCGGGGACGACGAGATGGAGATCGGGATCGGAATACACGGCGAGCCCGGTGTCGAGCGCAAGAAGGTAGAACCCGCCGCCCGGATCGTGGACGAGATGATGCAACAGATCCTCGGTGACTCCGTGGATTTCTTGGGCTCCGAAGTTGCCGTGATCGTCAACGGCATGGGCGGTACGCCCCTGATGGAGCTCTACGTTGCTTATGCCCACGTGCGGGACGTGCTCGACCGGGAAGGCGTTCGAGTCTTCGGGATGCCCTACGTCGGGGAGTACATGACTTCGCTCGAGATGGCGGGCTTTTCCATCACGCTGCTCAGGCTCGACGACGAGATGAAGGATTACCTGGAAGCGCCGTGCGACGTGCCCGCCGGACGGCCGTTCTAGAAAGGAGGACACGATGCAACAGTACATCGCCGAATTCATCGGCACTATGATCCTCATACTTCTGGGGGATGGCGTCGTCGCCGGCGTGCTCTTGCGCAGCTCGAAGGCAGAGCACTCTGGTTGGATCGTCATAACCTTCGGGTGGGCAATGGCCGTGGCGATAGCGGTCTACGCCGTAGGGGCTGTCAGCGGCGCCCACATCAACCCGGCCGTAACGATCGGTCTGGCTGCCATCGGCGCCTTCCCTTGGGGGAACGTGATCCCGTACATCATCGCCCAGTTCCTTGGCGCCTTCGTGGGTGCCGTCCTCGTCTGGATTGTATATTACGACCACTGGAAGGTGACCGACGATCCTGTGCTCAAGCGGGGCGTGTTCTGTACGATCCCGGAGATCCGCAATACCATCCCCAACTTTGTTACCGAGGTAATCGGCACCGCTATGCTGCTCTTCGGTGTAGTTGCCATCGTCACGAACGCGCAAACTTTCGGCGGGGCAACTCTACCAACGCTATTCTCGACCAGCATAATCCCGCTGATAATAGGTTTTATCGTGCTCGCCATAGGGCTGTCCCTCGGCGGTCCGACGGGGTATGCCATCAACCCCGCCCGGGACCTTGGCCCGCGAGTCGCCCATGCGGTACTGCCGATCCCGGGCAAGGGGGATTCGGATTGGTCGTACAGTTGGATACCGGTCGTCGCGCCACTCGTCGGCGGAGTTATTGGGGCCGGGCTGTACATCATCCTCGGGTTTGGGAGCTGATAGTCTTAACCGGGTCGGGGCTCGAGTGGGGCTCCGGCCGCTCTTTGTGTCTTTAGATGCCGAGTATGTATTGTACAAAATAGCGCAAAACTTGCGGAGACCGGAGGAAGAAAAATGACGGACGAAAGAGACGCCGCGTTTTCCGGATCAGAACCAGAGCCGCCGGCCCCAGACCGCTACTTCGCGGAGCGTGTAGAGCCCCCCTCTGGGGCTAGGCACCTTTCCCTGGCGGACCTCCAAGAGGCCATGAACGAGGGCAGCCGGAAGAGCTGGAGACTGGTCGGCGTAGTGGACGAACCGGCAGGCCACGGTATTATCCTGGTGTGGGACCAAGAGGGCTTCATCTCCGGTTAGTCTTGGCACAGTTCTAAGGTAGTCAGAGCGTCTCGGCTGTAACCTCGAGGTGGGCGACGCAAAGGAGGAGCACTGACGCCCGGCAAGCGTCCCGACTTTCTGGTGGTACACCTGGAGGTGCACTACGACGCTGCAAGAAGCCCCGCGAAGTAGTATTTATTGACGAGCTTGTCGCGAAAGGCTTTGGGCAAGGTCCTCAAGCACCGGCTACGGAGGACTCACGAAACCGAAGGGGTAGGATTGAGCACCACCGAGACCACGCTGGAGGTCGTAAGAGAGATGGCTGCCGCGATGGAGGAGCATCGACGGTACCTAACGAAGCTGGATTCGGAGATCGGCGACGGCGACCACGGCACCAACATGCACCGCGGCTTCCAAGCTGCGCTCGAGCGCCTCGAAGGCGCTCAAGCGGCCTCCCCGGCTGATGTCCTGAAGGACGTCTCGATGGCCTTGATAAGCAAGGTTGGTGGTGCGGCAGGACCGCTCTACGGCACGGCTTTCTTGCGTGCCTCGACCGCACTTTCGGGCAAGGAAGAGGTTTCCGCGAGGGACGCCGCCGAGGCTCTGGAAGCTGCTCTGGAGGGCGTTAAACAGCGCGGCAAGGCCACAGTGGGGGACAAGACGATGGTAGACGCCCTAGAACCCGCCGTGGTCGCTGCAAAGGAGGCCGCCTCCGCCGAGGAGAGCGTAACGCGGGTCTTCCGGGCAGCCGCCGAAGCCGCATGGGAGGGAGCCGAGTCAACGGTGCCGCTCACGGCGAGGAAGGGACGGGCGAGTTACCTCGGTGACCGCTCTGCCGGGCACAAAGACCCCGGGGCCACTTCGACGCACCTGCTCCTCGACGCTGCGGCCCGGGCTCTGGAAGGCTGATAATGGTCGGCCTCGTGCTCGTCTCGCACAGCCCAAGGGTAGCCGAGGGAACCGCCGAGCTGGTGCGTAAGATGGCCGGGGAGATCGAGATCTCGGCGGTCGGGGGAGATTCCGACGGCACTCTCGGCACGGACCCGGAGGGGATCAAGAACGCCATAGAAGGGCTGGACGCCGACGAGGTCCTGGTGTTCATGGACCTCGGGAGCGCGGTACTCTCCGCCGAGACGGTGATCGAGATGCTCTCGTCAGACTTGAGAGAACGGGTCCGACTCGTTGATGCGCCGTTCGTTGAGGGGGCGTTTGCTGCCGGGGTGACGGCCTCCACCGGGGCCGACGCCAATGAATGTGTTGCGGCAGCGATGGAGGCCCGTACCGAGTCCAAGCTACACGACTAGGAGTAACCATGAATCGCCAAATACCACAGGATATAAGCAGCTATCCGTTCGACGTCATCGTTATCGGCGCGGGCATCAACGGTGCGGGGATAGCCCGGGACGCTGCGATGCGAGGCCTCAAGGTGTTGCTGCTCGACAAGGGAGACATAGCGAGCGGAACGACCAGCTGGGCGACGCGCCTGATCCACGGGGGCTTGAGGTACCTGGAGTATTACGAGTTCTCCCTGGTGCGGGAGTCGCTGAAGGACCGAGAGATACTCCTTCGCACAGCCCCGCACCTGGTCAGGCCGCTCGGGTTCTTGGTTCCCGTTTATGAGTACATGTCGCACGGGAAGCTGATGGTTCGGCTCGGGATGATCGCCTATGATGTACTCTCGCCGGAAAAGAGCATGGAGCACCACCGCGCCTTCGACCGGGAGCAGACGCTGGAGCGCGAGCCGGGTTTGAACCCCGAGGGGCTGAAGGGCTCCGTGTTCTACTACGACGCCCAATCTGAGTACGTCGAGCGTGTGGCTGTTGAGAATGCCGTCTCCGCGCACGAGCGTGGCGCCGTGGTGCTCACGTACGCGGAGGTCGAGCGCCTTATCGTAGAGGGTGGCAACGTAACGGGTGTCGAGTTCGCCGACGTCTTAAGCGGCGAGCGGTGCACGGCCCACGCCCCCGTCACCGTCAATGTGGCCGGCCCCTGGGTGGATCGGGTGCTCGGCGAGATGGACCGTTACGGGGGCTCCGAGGAGCGCATGATCGGAGGAACCAAGGGGAGCCACCTGATCGTCGATCCCTTCCCCGGGGCGCCTAAGACAGCCCTCTACGTGGAGGCGCGAGAGGACGCCCGGCCCTACTTCATCGTGCCGTGGAACGGCCGTTACCTGATCGGCACGACCGACATCCGCTACGAGGGCGACCTCGACCTCGTGGTCGCCGACGACGAGGAGATCGACTACCTCATAAGCGAGACCAACCACGT
>JALZFK010000287.1 GCA_030861585.1 Actinomycetota bacterium
ACCAGCCCGATAACAGTACTACCTCCATGGTGGAGGTTCCCGACCTCTATTGGTCCATGACGGCGGAAGCCGACCTCGCTAACATGGGCCTCAAGCTCGGGGTCCGAAACGTGGAAGCGAGCGACAACGTTCCTGCGAACGTGGTGATACGGTCGAACCCCGCGGAGGGCGATAAGGTCGAGCGGGACACCGTCGTGGACATCTGGGTCAGCACGGGACCGGCGCCGGTCCTCGTTCAGAATGCGAGCGTCCCGCAGGTCCCACCTGCGCAGCCGCGAACCGCGCAGCCGCAGATTGCGCAGCTGGCACAGCCCCAGTTCGGAGGCGATAGTGGCAACGGCGAAGGGGAGAGGGACAAGAAGGAGAATGAGAAACAAAGGGAGAAGGGAAAGGGGGAGGAGTAGGAGGAAGGAGCAAGCAGAAAGAGGGGCGAACCAAGGCGGTTATCGCACCGCGCGAGCCCGAGGGTATATCCCTCTGGTATATTGCCCCTACAAAGGGGTGTAGAAGAGAGTTCCCTCGGAAAGGGGTGTAGGGCGTTATGGCTACGGTTCGCGAGGCCACGTTCGATCTGTTGCGCGAGCTGGGGATGACGACCATCTTCGGCAACCCGGGCTCCACGGAGCTACCGTTCTTGCAGGACTTCCCCGAGGACTTCCGGTATGTGCTGGGGCTGCAGGAGGCTAGCGCCTTGGGGATGGCCGACGGCTACGCTCAAGGGACCGGGGGGGCGACCTTTGTCAACTTACACACGAGCCCGGGGTTGGGCAACGCTATGGGGGCGATGGTTACCGCCTGGCACAACAGGACGGCGCTCGTGGTCACAGCCGGCCAGCAGGACCGGCGGCACATAGCGCTCGATCCGATGCTCAGCGGCAACTTGGTGGACCTGGCCAAGCCCTACGTCAAGCGTAGCCACGAACCCCACCAGGCGAAGGACGTGACCAGAGAGATCCTACGCGCCTACCACACCGCTATGCAGGCTCCCAGAGGACCGGTGTTCCTCTCGATCCCGATGAACGATTGGGACGAGGAGGCCGAGCCTTTGGAACCGCTCCTCGAGCGAGAGGTCTTCCACGAGCCCGAACCCGACCCCGAGGGCCTAGAGAGGTTCGCGAAGGTGCTAAAGGAGGCCGAAAACCCGGCAATAGTAGCTGGGGCCTGGGTAGATCGCAAGGGGGCCTTCTACGACACGGTAACTTTAGCCGAGAAGCTCAAGGCGGCCGTTTGGGAAGCCCCCTTGGCTTCCAGAGCGGGTTTCCCGCAGGACCACCCCCTCTTCCAGGGAAATCTCGCCCCTGCCCAAAAGCAGGTTTCGGAGCAGCTCTCGGGATACGACGTGGTGCTCGTCATCGGTGCCCCAGTGTTCTTGTACTATCCATACGTTCCCGGGCCTGTGGTGAAAGAGGGCACCAAGGTTTTGCAGATCACCGGGGACCCCGACAAGGCCGCCCGTGCCGCGGTAGGAACGAGCCTGGTGGGGAACGTCACGCATGCCGTGAGGAGGCTTATCGAGCTCTTGCCAGAAGAGATGGAGCGCTCTGCACCGCCCTCGCGGGAGGAGCCTCCGGTGCCCGAGGCCCAAACGCCGATACCGCCCGAGTACCTGATGCATACCCTGGCGGAGGTCCTGCCCGAGGAGGTGACGATCTTCGAGGAGTCGGGCTCGGTGAGAGAGACGTTTCACGAGTACGTGAGGTTGAGCCGTCCTGCCGGGTACTTCAACGCGGCCTCGGGAGGCTTAGGATACGCGATGCCCGCCTCGGTCGGCTACAAGATCGCTCACCCTGAGAGGGCGGTGGTGTGCCTGATAGGGGACGGCTCTAGCATGTACTCCATACAGGCGCTGTGGAGCGCCGCAAGGTACGGGGCGGCCGTCGTCTTCGTGGTGGTGGACAACAGGGGGTATTACATCCTGAAGGGCTTTAGGGACGCTATGGGGTTAGGCGACACCGTTCCCGGCCTCGATGTGCCCGAGCACGACCTGGTGAAGATAGCCGAAGGATTTGGGGTCAAAGGCGAGAAGGTCGAGGCGGCGGGCACACTACTCGAGGCCCTAAAGCGTGCCCTCGGCGCGGAGCGGCCCTACCTACTAAACGTGGTCGTCGAGCCCGAGATCCCCGATCTCCCTAGCTGAACGCCGAGCACGCTCCGACCGATCTGCGCCGTAATTTAACGTCGGGTGGCCCCAGCGAAGAAGACCGCACCGTGGGTCTTCAGCGGATCGGGCTCTAAGCCCGCGTGGTCGCGGAGGCTCATAACCTGGTCGGGCTCGAAAAAGCAGACGCCACCTGCCGAGAGGAGGCGTTGCAGGCGCTTACCCCACGTGCTCCGGGCTTTGAGGATCCCCATGATGGCTACGCGCCCGCCGGGCTTGAGTACGCGTCTCCTCTCTCGCAGGGTGCGCGCCGGGTCACCGAACTCGTTCAGGGAACCACCGCAGACGGCCCCATCGAAGGAGGCGTCGGCGAACGGCAGGTTCTCGGCGTTGGCCCGGGCGAAGGAGGGGGAGACCCCGATCTTGTGTGCCCGCCGGGCGGCTTCTTTGAGCATGGAGGGAGAGATGTCTATGGCGACCACGTCGCCCCTATTCCCGAGTCTCGCCGCCACGTTGCGCGTGTACATGCCGGCCGAGCAGCCGAGGTCGAGGTAGAGGCCGCCACGGTCTATCTGGACGATGTCGGCGATGACCTCCAACTCGCGGTCGTTAGTAAAGGCTTCGCCGGCGAGGAGGGTGAGGGAGTGTACCCGCCACAGGGGCTCGTAGAGGGGACCCGCGCCGGGCAGGAAGTTGGTGAGGTTGGCGACGCTGGCCGCACCCGTACGGCAGCCGAGGAGGTCGAGGTAGCCGTTTTTTATGGGGTAGGTTCTGCCGCTCGCGGGGTCGAGGGCAAGGCCGGAGGAGACGTAGCCGTTTTTCTCGTTGCCTTCGAGGTAATCGAGGCCTCCGCCGCTACCCGGGTTGGGACGGACGATCCGTAAGAGCTCCCGCCGGAACAATTAGCGGCGTCTCCTACGCCCTAGGCGGCTCGTGCGGATGTCGAAGCCCCGGACGGAGTCTACGAAGGCGCCGGAGTCCCCGAGGCGCGGGGTGGTCTTGAGGGCCGGGTAGGTGCCCTCGTGAAAGACCAACGGTCCCTTGCGCGTGTCACCTATGTGAACGGCCACGACCCGTCCGAGAAAGAGGTCGTGGTCGCCGCCGGGGTAGACCGCCGCAAGCTCGCACTCTACCGCCGCCAACGCGCCCGCCGCCAGGGGCGCGCCCGTCCGGCCATACGCGCCGCCCAAGGAGTTGACGGCGGGGAGACCACTGGAGCGATCGGGGGAGGCGAAGAGCCGGCTCAAGCCCTCCTGATCGTCGGCGAGGAGGTTGACGGCATAGTAGCCTTCTTCCTTAATACGCTGGTTGAGCCGGGCGTCCTTATGGACGCTGACGAGCAAGAGCAAAGGGTCCAGGGAGACGGAGATCACCGCGTTCGCCGTCATGCCCTCGGTCGCCTCGCCGCGTCCGGTGGTGACGACTGTGACCCCGGTCGGGAAGAGTCCCATCGCCGTGCGCAAGGCGTCGGGCGTGCCCTCGCGGGTCTCCCAGCCGTGCTCCTTTAGGTCCTGTTCACCGTTAGCCGGCAATACAAGTCTCTTTCTTCGGGATGACCGTGCACCGACGCCGCTTGTACGCTACTACGCGGGGGGGTCTTCCACAAGGCGAGGCCTCACGCGCAGCTCTTCGGGCCACCAGCGCTCGACCGTCTCCCCGTCGGAGCCGTACCAGCGGCCCTTACGCCAGCTGTGAAGGCGGCCGTGATAAAGGTGGTCGAGGATGCGGGACTCGGCGCCCGAAAGCAGGGCCGCTTCCACGGGCACCTCTCCGTCCCCTGCGACCCGTCCATCGTCGACGAAGCGCTCGTAGCGTTTGCGAGCCCTACGGGAGGATATCCCGTCGATGGCCGAGCCAGCCACGCAGAGATAGCGAATGTTGGGGTGAAGGGCGCCGGGGAAGAGCTCGTTTACTTCAGCGATGGGGGCGAGGTACCGTCTGTTCGGGACGTTGTGGGGGCAACCCAAGGTTATGAGGTGGGAGACGCGGCGGTGGCCAGCGTAGCGGCGTCCGCCGTAGGGCGGGTCCCCGCCGATATAGACCCGGGCGAGGATGCCTCCCGCGGAGTGGCCGACGAGCACTGCTTTATCCGATTCGGACTCGAGCAGGGCCTTGTCCACCGTGCTTGCGACCTCGAAGACGAGCTGACCGTAGCCCCGGACGTGACCCAGGATCCAGTCTAATGGTGTGATCGGCACGATGTAGACCTCGGAGCCGGAGATGTTAGCCAAGTCGCGCTTCAGCCCCCGGTAGTTCACCGGCCAGGTCATGTGCCCGCCAACCAAAACTATGGGACCGTAGGCCATACCAGGAGTATATACGGCGAGTTAGGGCACAGCTCCGATCCAAAGCTCTGGCTTCGAGTACGGCCATGAACCCCGCTTTTCCGCTTATGTAAGCGTCGCGGTCGCCTAGAGGGGTGGCCGTCAACGTCCTCTTGAACTCGACATAATGGGCGGCCACGGCGGGATGCGCGCGGAAGAAGTCGCGCACCGCCAGATGCCGGGTTTCGTGTCGGCTTCCGCCCACCGCCACGTGGACGTGGAAGCACCGGGCCGTTTCTCGGGATACCCAAAGAAATGGAGATTCAGGAACTCCGGGTCGAGCACGAACAGATAGCCGAGTCTCTCCAGGGGCTCTCGACAGGGCTTCATTGGCTCGATCGCCTTTATCTAGACGTCGATATCGATGATCGGTTTCGCTGCTAGTCCTGGAACGGGGGGCGAGCCCACGTGCTTCATCAGCTCGGCGACGTCGCCGAGCGGCGCTTTCAGCCAGGTTTTCTCGGCATCGAAAATCCGCGGCCACTCCTTATCATGGTCGACGGTTCGGATGGCAGGGTCGAGGGTCATATTATGTCTGTGCCAGCGCGAAGCTGGTCTGGATACCGTCGAGGATGAACTGGACGGCGAGCGCGGCGAGGAGGACGCCGAGGACGCGGGAGAAGACGTTCGCTCCGGTCTCGCCAAAGACGCGCATGATGCGGGAGGCGACGAGCAAAGAGGCGAGCACGAGCGACAAGACGATCAGGAGCACTCCCATGACCGCGGCTACCTCCAGAACGTCGCCGTTGCCAGTGTAGAGGAGCACAGTGGTCAGCGAGCCGGGACCGGCGATCAGGGGTATCGCCAGTGGGAAGACCGAGATGTCCTCCTTGTTCTCCTCCTGGGCCTCTTCCCGTTCGGGTGCGGTAGCCCTTCGCCTCCCCGAGGGGCGGGCGAAGACCAGGTCTACCGAGAGCAAAAAGAGCAGGGCACCGCCTGCGATCCGGAACGCGGGAACCCCGATACCCAAAGCGCCTAACAACCCCTGCCCCACCAACGCGAAGAGGAACAAGATGCCGGCTCCCAGAGCCGTGCCTCTTATGGCAGCCTCGCGCTTGTACGCTTCGCTCCTGTCCCGGGTCAGCCCCACGAACAGCGGCGCTAGCCCCAGAGGATCTATGACCACCAGCAGCGTAACAAAGGAGTTGAAGATCAGCTCAAGCACGACCCAACTCTACATCGAAGGGCCCCGTTATGCGCAGAGAAGACCAATCGACCAGCCCCACCCTCGGCGAGCCTTCCACCATCCCCACGTCGAACAGAAGCGCTCCTCGAGAGGAGCGTGCCACGGGCGTGAGGCTAGTTTCAATGCGCAGGTGCGCTGAGGAACTAAGTAGTGAGCGTATTCTGGATTGGGACGAACGTAATCCCATCGCTTGCGCGGGAGGCTTACGCCAGCGTTATCCGGAGGTGCCGATTAAGCCGCATCACAGGTTGCCGGGAACCGATCCGGAGGGCCCGGGTGTCGTGCGCCAACGCTCGCGTAGTGCGTATGCCTTCTTGAGGATCTCCTCACCAAGCTTCGCTTCGCTCGCCTCGTAACGCTCGCACAACGCTTCCGTGAACGCTCCGATCGCTGTCGTCACGTCTATCCCGGGGAGGTCCACGAGGCTTCCCGCGCGAAATGGGAGGTTCAAGGCGCCGTAGAAATGTTGGAGTATACGCTTCAGTTCCGCGGTCTGCGTGATCACTACCAGGGCCTCGATTCGGGCGGCCCGCCGCGTTACCCGTTGCGCTAACCCGGCGATCTTGGTACCGGAGTACCCGCCTGTGCGCACCGAATAAGCCCCCGGACAGAACTCGCCTTCGACCTCCCCGGCCTCCGCTACCACGCCGAGCTTTCCCAGCGCCGCCACAACGAGCTCTGTACCTTCCGCGTAGCGCTCGTAGAGGCCGCGGCGTAGGTCTTCCACTGGGAAGGTCAGGGAGAAGGAGATGCTCCCTCTGTTTGCCGCAACGGCGCCCCCGCCCGAGTTCCGGATCAGGACGGGGAAGCCGTCTGCTTCTGCGAGCCTGGCCGCCGCGCCGAAGCCGGGGAGGCGCGTCTCCGGGTGTGTAGCTCCGACGTAGCGGGAGGAGGTCCAGAGGAGCGCTGTGGGACCGCGGGTGCCCGCGGCTACCTCTTCGAGCACGGCCTGCTGCAAGCCGAAACCGTCTTCGGGGCGCGTGAGGTCTTGGGCGATCAGGATCTGCACGACGCTAAGGCACTATTTCCAGAACATGACCTACACCGCACGAATATTATGCAGAAGCTAGGGTTTGCGCAGACGAGACTTTTTGCTCAACACGCCCAAAAGGGTCCAAAGCACGCGCCTCGTGCGTCATGTCTCTTATCCTTCCCGGTAGCTCAAAACGATTATGGCCCCTATGACCACCAGCACGGCGCCAGCGAGCTTCGGCAGGTTCGCGGGGCTGGTCGGTAGGTTCAGCAACCCGAAGTGGTCGAGGACGACGGAGGCGATCATCTGCCCGCCGATGATGAAACCGATGGTGGCCGACGCTCCCAGCCGCGGGGTCAAGATTATGGACATGGTCACGTAGAACGCCCCCAAAAAACCCCCGGACCACGCCCACCA
>JALZFK010000314.1 GCA_030861585.1 Actinomycetota bacterium
CGTAACGCGGATCTCGCTACACTTTGACGACCGATTGCTGACGGCCGAGGACTCAAATACAATGCAGTCATGGAGATTGGGGTGGAGAGGCTGATGGTGCGCACCAAACGCCCCTTCACCATCGCTCACGGCTCCTCAGAGGCCTTCGAGCGGGTGGTTTTGACGCTCGAAGAAGGCGGCACCACGGGTCGCGGCGAGGCTGCTCCTACGAGCTATTATGATCAGGACGCTGCGGACGTCGCGGACGCATTGGCGCGAATAGAGGTGCATGATCCCTGGGATATCGAGGGCACCTTGGAGGAGAACGGCTTTTTGCCTCCCGTTGCTTTGGCCGCTCTCGACGCGGCACTGCATGACCTCGTCGCGAAAAAACTTGAGATCCCCGTTTATAAGCTCCTCGGCCTCACTCGCCCCGAGCCCCAAAGCGCCTATACCTTGGCGATAGCGGAACTCGAAATCAGCGTTGCGGAGGCAAAGAAGCTTTCGGGATTCCCCATTTTGAAGATAAAGGTAGGTGGCGAGGAGGACCTGGAGACGGTCCGGGCGGTCGCGAAAATCTCGGAGGCCGCTCTTTGGGTGGACGCCAACGAGGCCTTCTCCCCAGAGGAGGCACCCGAGGTCGCGCTCGAACTCAAAGACATGGGCGTGGGCGTGATCGAGCAGCCCGTCCCGGCCGCAGAGGGGCCCGAAGCGCTGCGCAGGGTAACCGAGGCTGCCGCACCCCTGCCAGTAATCGCCGACGAGAGCGCGATAGATGCCCGGGACGTGCCTCGTCTCCACCGACACGTGAGCGGGGTGAACGTCAAGCTAGTCAAGTGCGGCGGCATACGCGGAGCGCTAAGGATGATCCACACCGCCCGCGCAGCAGGCATGTTCGTCATGCTTGGCTGCATGGTCGAGACGTCTTTAGGCATCGCCGCGGCGGCCCAGATCTCGGGCCTGGTGGACTTCGTTGATCTCGACGGCGCCATGCTTCTCGCCGGCGACCCCTTCGCGGGCCTCGATTATGAAAAGGGGCGCATCCGTCTCCCCGAGGAGCCGGGCCTCGGCGTGAAGCCGCGAAAATGACGGAACAAGGCCTCTCACGCCGGTACGTCGTCCTTGCCGAGGGCCGGTTCGTCAACCGCCACGCCAAGACCGCCCACGGCCTCATAGCCTACGGCCGAAAGAACGCCGGGGTCGTCGCTGTCATAGACTCGACTTTAGCCGGTCGGCGCGTTTTGGACGTAATGCCAGAGCTCCGGCGCGACGCCCCGATCGTGGGCACGCTCCAAGAGGCTCTGGAGTACTCCCCGACTTCCATCCTCGTCGGGCTCGCTCCGGCCGGAGGGCGATTGCCCGAGGCGTGGGTAGGGTTCCTGCGAGAGGCGGCGCGAGCAGGGCTCGAGATCGTCAGCGGACTTCATCAGCGGCTCGCGCCGAAGTTCCCGGAGACGAGGGTCTGGGACGTTCGCGAGCCGCCGAAGGACGTGCCACTCTTCTCTGGGGAGGGCTTCGACGTGAAACCGAAGGTCGCCCTCACCGTCGGGACCGACAGTGCCATAGGCAAGTTGACGGCTACGCTGGAGATCGAACGCGTCGCCCGGGAGAGGGGTATAGCCGCCGAATTCGTCGCCACAGGCCAGACCGGTATGGTTATCGCCGGGTGGGGGATATGCATAGACGCCGTGGTCTCGGACTTCGCCGCCGGGGCCTCCGAGCAGCTCGTCCTCAAGGCGGCGAGACGCGACCCCGAGCTGATTCTGGTCGAGGGCCAGGGTGCTATAGGACATCCCGCTTACTCCGGGGTCACCACGGCGCTCCTGCACGGTTCTTGCCCCGATTGTCTCGTCCTGTGCACCGACGCCTCGGAAGAGGCGGTGTTCGCCGGCGTGCCCCGACCAGAGGCCGAGCAGATCATACGCCTCTACGAAGGGGTTGCCGCACTCGTCAAGCCCGCACCGGTGGCCGCCGTAAGCGTCAATACCAAAGGGCTTAACAATACTGAAGCGGCGAGGTTCGTCGCTGCTGTCGCTAACCAGACGGGACTCCCCGTTGCGGATCCAATCCGGACCGATGCCGTACCCGTCCTCGAAGCAATCTGTCGGACTCCTAAGACGAAGGCCCGGGGTGAAGCCGGCACCCGAAGGCCGCCTTGAGCAAGATGGTTCTACTTCAACACTCCGGAGCCTCACCAACCAAACGGGATATATCCTGAGCCGTACCCGTACAGTCCGTGTACGGTGCACTAAGTCTCGCTATGCGAGATACCCAAAGCCTTATAAAACGCCAAACTTACGGCAAGATCTCCGGCCTTTTCCCCGAAGGTGTCGTGCGCGAATTCGCGAGCGCGTTGGGAGGAGGCAGCGCCGCACACTTAACCTTCGGCTCACACGCGGATAAGCAAGCGCTCTATTACACGACTTATGCCAGCGGTCGGGTGCGCCGCATCGCTTATACTGGACAAGGCGGCCCGCTACTACCGCCTGTTTACTACATAGACGCCGCCACCTGTTTACAAGCAGCCAGCCGTCACCCCTCAGTCGCAGGGTGGCGGAAAGGGCTACCATAAAAAGGGAAAGAAAGGCGTCAAGAAAGGCAAGGGTGCGAACAGAAGGTAGGCCCGGAGTATATAAACAGCACCCACCTCTCACCATCCGGCAGGGATGATCTCTCAGGGGAGTGGTTATAAGGTTCGCCCCCCTTGCATTTCTCGGCGTTGGGCGAACTGCCGATGGCTCATTGCTAAACCTTCTTTAAATGGCACACTTGACAGTGATCTTGCGCGCGGTAGGCATCCAATATGTTAATATTCCGGACGTGGGCAGGTGTTTAACTCTTAACGCCAGCTACGAGCCTGTGGCCCTGGTGCCGATAAAGCGGGCTCTCGTCTTGGTCGTCTCCGAGAAGGCGGAGATCGTGGAAGCTAACCTGGAGCGGAAGTTCCGCTCGGAGAAGGCCGAGTACCCTTATCCTTTGGTTATCCGGCTCGTCAAGTTCGTCGAGATACCGCGCCGGCTGAGAAAGCATGTGACGAACGCTATTCTCTTTGCGCGCGACAGCTACAGGTGCCAGTACTGCTCCAAGCACCGGGACGACCTGAACCGCAAGGAGCGTCTGACGCGTGACCACGTAAAGCCTCTCTCTCGCGGTGGCACGAACGCCTGGGACAACGTGGTCACAGCCTGCACCAAGTGCAACGCGCGCAAGAGCAACCGCTTGCCGATGGAGTGCGGCATGTACCCGAAGACCACACCGAAAGAGCCGCGCTACGTGGTGATGGTGTGGTACTCGCGAGACCTCGACGCCGTTCAGCGCCGCTACGTCGAGCAATTCTACGGGGAGCCGGCATTTAGCGGTCAGCTAGCAGCAACGTAACTT
>JALZFK010000330.1 GCA_030861585.1 Actinomycetota bacterium
GCGGGTGCTACCCAAGATCAAACGAAGCGCCGTCCACAGGATCGCGAGCCCTATCAACGCCGCAATGATCGGGTCGAGGATCGTCCAGCCGGTGGCCAAGGCGGCGAGGAGCCCCAAAGCCACCCCCGCCGCGCCCCAGACGTCCGTGCGCAGGTTGTACCCCTCGGCCTCCAGAGCGCGGGAATCCGTCTCGTGGGCCACCCTAAGGAGCCACTCGGAGACGAAGAGGTTCACCACCGCCGAGAGGGCCATCACCCCGATGCCGAGGCCCAGAAGCTCCAGCTCCGCGCCGTATAAGACTCTGTCTACCGAGCTGAAGACGATCCATCCGCCGACCCCGAGGAGTACCACGCCCTCGAAGATGCTGGCCAGGTTCTCGAAGCGTCCGTGGCCGTAGTTGTGGGACTCGTCCGGGGGCGAGACCGAACCCCGGATGGCGACGAAGGCCACGACCGAGGCCACGAGGTCGGTCGCCGAATGGACCGCCTCGGAGAGAACGCTAACCGAGCCCGTGAATATGCCCGCTATAAGCTTGACGGCGAGCAGCAGGGCGTTCGAGGAGATAGAAAATAAGACCGTGCGCGACCTTTTGTCCATGGGTTAGTTAGAGTATACCCGCGGCGTCGGCCAAAATACGCAGGGCGACCACCATCATGAAACCGGCGAAGCCGACCCGGAGTACCTTCTCCGGTAGCAGGTCTCGTAGGTGCACCCCGAGCCACGCCCCAACCATGGATCCTATAACAAGCGGCGGCAGGCTCAGGAGATCATTGAACCCCGTCGCGATATACGCCGTGGAGGCCACGATACCGGTGAACAGCACCACCGCCAAACTCGTGGATACTGCGCGTTTCGTGGCGAGGCCGAGCCCGAGTACCATGAGGGGGACCAGCACGATCCCTCCCCCGATCCCGACGAGCCCCGAGAGCGCCCCGATGAAAACGCCGGAGAGGAGGGTTAGGGGGAGGGGTATCTTCTTCGATTCCTTATCGAAATCGGGCCGGCCGCGGGCCGTGGGGTAAGCCAGGACCAAGATGAGCACCGCGAAGGCCACTTGGACCACCGTCGCTGGGGAGACCCGGCTGACGAACACCCCTATAAGGGACGCCGGCGCCACCGCCGAGGAGAGGATCGCCGCCGTTCGCCAGTCCACCGGGTCCTCGCTCCTTGTGCTGCGGATCGTCCCCGACAGGGAGCTGAAGATAACTATTACCAGGCTCGCCGCCACGGCTTCTTTAATGTTCCACCCTGCGGCGTAAACGAGCGTCGGAACGAACACGATTCCACCGCCCACCCCGGCGGTCCCCGAGAGTACCCCGCCGACGAGCCCGAGAACCGCGAGGATCAGAAGCTGCCAGATGCCCGCTCCCAAGACGTCCACCCCGGGAGTCTAGCTTATACGCGCGATCCGCGCCGTCACAGTACGTTTACGGCATCGGCGACGATCCGGATCGCCAAGACGACCATAAAAAGGGCGAAGCCGCGCTGGAGGGTAGTCTCCGGCACATGGTCCCTGGAGCTGGCACCAAGCCAGGCACCGAGCACGGCGCCTGCGATCAGGGGCGGCAGGCTCGAAAGGCGCTCGAAGCCCGCTACGAGGTACCCGGCGGAGCCCACGATGCCGGTGAAGATGGTGACGGCCAGGCTGGTAGCCATGGCCGTCTTCACCCGCAGGCCAAGTCCCAAGACCATTAAGGGGATCATCAGCACCGTGCCCCCGATGCCCACGAGGCCGGCCATGACCCCGACCCCGACCCCGGCGAAGAGCACGAGGACGCGCGGGATCTTGCGGGAATCGTCCGCGACTCTGGGGCGGGCACGCGCCACGGGGTAGGCAAGAACGACGAGGAAAGCGGCGAAAGCCAGCTGTACGAGGGCCTCCGGGCTTATGCGGTTGATCGCCACCCCGATCAACGTCGAAGGCGCGACCACGGAGGAGAGGAGCCCCGCCGCCTTCCAGTCCACGGGGTTCTCGCCGCGAGAGCTACGCAACGTACCCGAGAGAGCCCCGAACACGAAGGTGATCAAACTCGCCGCCGTGGCCTCCTTAATATTCCATCCCGCCGCATAAACCAGCGCTGGGACGAAGACGGCCCCTCCGCCTATGCCGATGAGACCGGAGAGCATACCGCCGGCGAAGCCTATGAGGCCGAAGATCAGTAGCTGCCAAAGGTCCATCCGTCGAGTCTAACGTACGCTGGACGCGTTGGGCTTTCCCGACGCCGGGCCAACGACTAGCTTTGCCCCCCGTCGGATAGGGCAGCGTTTCTGGTCACACCCTACGAAAGTCTTCGTTCCTCTAGAGCGTATTATCCCGTTCTTGTCGGGACGGCGGCGCGGCCACTCGCAAGCCGCCACCGCTCCCCTATCCTGGCTCGCCGGCGACGGCGTGTCGCTCTTCGGGTCGCTCCGAGGTTATGTCCTCTTGGTATGTCTCTGAGGCCAGGTAGGTAGATACGATAGTTATCAGGGACAACCCGGCCATGTACAAAGCGATCAGCCACCAGTGGCCACCCCCCAACGCCAGCAGCGAGGTAGCTATGAGCGGCGAGATGCCGCCCCCCACTATCGATGCCAGCTGGTAGCCGAGCGAGGCCCCGCTATAGCGAAGGCGCGTGCCGAAAAGCTCGGAGAAGTAGGCCGCCTGCGGACCGTACATCGGGTCGTGGCCGAGCCAGAGGCCCAGCGAGATGGCCAGCCAGATAAGGACCGACGTTTTGGTGTCCAAAAGCCAGAAGAAGGGGAAGGAGAAGATGAGCGAGAACACCGCACCGAACATGTACACCGGTCGCCGCCCGACGCGATCGGAGAGCACGCCGAAGGCCGGGGTGGTGAAGAGGCTGACGGCAGCAGCGATTACCACGCCCAACAAGGCCGTCTCCCGCGACAGCCCCAGTTCCCTAGTTGCGTAGTCGAGCACGAAGACGGTGAGGACGTAGAAGATACCGTTCTCGGCGATGCGCATGCCCATGGCCAAAAGAACGTTCTTGGGATAGTAGCGCACCACATCCACGATGGGCATCTCGGCCTCGGTGTGGCTCTCCTGCACCTGCCTGAACGCCGGCGACTCCATAATCTTCAGCCTAACGAATAGGCCCACCGCTATCAGGATGACGCTAGCCAGGAACGGCACCCGCCAACCCCAGCTGAGAAACTGCTCTTGGGGGAGCCACCAGGAGAGCGGGAGGAGCACCGCGTTCGCGAGCAAAAGCCCGGCGGGTACCCCCATCTGGGGCCAGCTCCCGTAATAGCCCCGTCGGCCCTCGGGGGAGTGCTCCACTGCCAAGAGCACCGCGCCGCCCCACTCTCCACCGACGCCTAACCCCTGGATGGTGCGCAGCACGACGAGTAGGATCGGCGCCCAGATCCCGATAGTGTAAGCGGTAGGCAGAAGGCCTATGAGGAACGTGGCGATCCCCATCATCATCAGCGAGATGATCAGCATCGTCTTGCGGCCGACCCTGTCCCCGTAGTGGCCGAAGATTATGCCCCCCACGGGGCGGGCGAGGAAGCCGACGCCGTAGATGCCGAAGGAGGCTAGCGTTCCTACGAGCGGATCAGAGTACGGGAAGAAGAGTTGTCCGAAGA
>JALZFK010000331.1 GCA_030861585.1 Actinomycetota bacterium
TGAGGACATGCGAAGCGCGAGGCTGGGGCGACGGTACAAGCTCGGCATCTGCGCCTTTAACTCGTTCCTGTGCTTGCGGAGCCAGGAGGAAGCTTTAGCCTTCTTGCGGAACGCTCGCGAGCACCTGAAGCCGGGCGGATTGCTCGGGATAGAGGTCTCGGCGTTCTCGCCGGAGGAGCTGAGTGATGCGCCCGGCAGCCCCTCGCTGCGCCACGACTTCAGCCGCGAGCTACCGCAGGGAGGAACGCTGGAGCGCTTCAGCGTCTCTCGATACGACGCGGCCTCCCAACTTCTTTCGATTCACCTTTTCTACGAGCTGTACGATCGGGAGGGGAGGCTCCAGAACAAGCGCATGCACGAGCTTACCATCCGTATCGTAGGGCGCGGGGAGCTGGAGCTGATGCTCCGGCTAGCCGGGTTCGAGGTCGAGGCCGTCTACGGCGGGTTTGACGGGGAGCCGTTTAGTGGGGAGAGCGAGCGCTTAATCTCGCTCTCCCGCCCTGTTTAGGTTGGATGCGGTGGATCAGCCCGGCTCACCGGCTGCCTCGCCAGTAACCGCATCGGTTTACAGCAATACGGCCTTTTTTTTGCGAGGCGGCCGGTGAGCTCTTGCGTTAGGCTGCATCACTCGGTGAGTCCAGGCTTATGTCGTTGAATCCCAAGAGTGGATGTCTGGAAGACAAGGACTCTTCGGGACCCTGCTGGAAGGTGTCGTGGTCCCGCAAAGGGCCAAAGTCCAGGCAGGTGAGCCGCTCGATCTCGCGAATCGTAGTTTGGTACTCCTCGACCTCGGACAAGTCATCGAAACCTTCGCTCAACCGTTCCGGTAGCCGTGAGATCCGCTCGGACTGATCGGCCATCAGGGCGGTGGCCAGAAGCTGCCCATCCTCGACTCGGACCAGAATCTTCCAGAACCTCCGGGGCACCTCGACGTAGCGGTATGGCGGATCATCGTCCGCCAGCACCGGCCCGGTGAACACGCTCACCCTTTCGCGTTCGGCCTTCGCGTTGTCCAGTACGTATTCCTCGATCCCCTGCCAGTACTCCGCGGTTTGGTTGAACCGCGACTCCTGGGGAGTGCAGTTCGTGAAGTGGAAGGTGTCCGCGTTTGCTCTCTTCGCGCGCCTCGGCGTACCCCAGGCGGGATCCTGACGACGCACCAGGTGTCCCCGATCGAAGAGGCGTCGTGGCTGCTGGTTATCGTAGAGGCTCTGCTCGCTTTGGGCCTCGGCTTCGATACGCGGATCATCGAACCAGACCTCGCTCGCCTCCGCCGCTTCGCGCGGCTCTCCCGTCTCGCGGTCGATGTTGATCCAGGTAGCGCCGTCGATATTCGCGACGGTGAAAAACGCCATACGCCGTTCCGCGTTCATTACGATACTAAAGTGTTGATACTTCAGCTCGTACGGATCTTCGCCCGCAGCAGCGCGCACTCTCCGAGCGGCTCGAGCCTGCTGCTCCTCGCTCAACTTTGGCGGATCGACGCGATGGCCAGGAAGGAAGTTGGGATTGTAGCCGTTACGGTTTCTGTAGTTCCGGTCTATGCTGATAGCCTCACGGGACGACGCGAGGTCTTTCTCCTTGATCTCCGGGGTGGGCTCTGCCTGTCGGCCACCAGTAACCGGAGCGACCCCGCCGAGACGAACGGAGATCTGAAGGGGGATGGTCCACGTAGCCGCACCGTCGTGTTCCATCTCCGGCTGGTTAGCATCGAAACGCTTGCTCGGATGTTCGTCCATAACCGGTTCTTCGATTTGTTCTCCCAGGACGCTCGGATGGCGAAACTTTGGATTCAACACCGCTGCGAGCAGTTCTCGTTGTGCTGCTCTTACCCTCCTCTGTTCCGACTTCAACGCGTTCAGTATCGCGCTGATGCGGATACCCTCGTTCACGTCCTTCTGTACGAGGCGGCCGTCGGGCGTTTGGGTCTCTCTAAAAGGCTCTCCCCAATGGTGTAGCGCGATCACCTCCCATTGATCGTTGAAAACCGGTGAACCTGACGACCCCGGCTGCGTGTCTGCCATGTAGTGCAAGACCGTACTAAGGCGAGCAACAAGTTGGTTCTCCCGCAAGACGATCTGCTTGTAATCGCCCTCCGGATGCTGGACCACGTTCACGAACTCGCCCAGCACGTGTTTGTCGTCGGTGGCGAGCAAGGGGCAATAGCCGAAATCGCGCAGCTCACCCGTCCCGCTCACGCGCTCACCGACAGCCACGACCGTAAAATCCAGGTCGTCTTCAGAATCCGTAACGAAGAACAGCTCTGGGGCGAGCGCGAACCGTGTTACGGGTCGGGGCCGCTGGTCGATATCTAGCTCGTAGTCGAACTCGACGAGAAAGCGTTGGGCTTCAGCGGCGCTTGAGATGACGTGATTATTCGTCAAGAACAACCGTTCGGAGATCATGAACCCCGAACCCTGCGGCCGAAGATCGCGGAACACCACCCGGCCTACTGTGTTCTCCGCCCCGCGAGCCAGCTCGAGGAAAGATACGCCCACAAAATCCACGGTCTTTCCTTGAAGACGCTCGGCACCGAGGCGCGCTTCTCCGGCGAGACCCAGTTCCGCCGGATCCTCGTATCTGGCCAGGCTTACTGCATGCTCCCGACTCACGCCCGTAACCGCCTGGATCCGGTTCACTTTTCGGGCTTCGTTCGGCTCCGCGTCCAGGGGGCGGTCCGACGCGAACGCGTGCCTCACGCGCTCTCGCTGCTCCTCGGTCTCGCGTACGCGGGCGCGTGCCGCGGCGGCGATGGACTCTGAAACGTCCACGGCTTCGTTCTCCTTTCCGAGGTTCCCCAACTTGAGCTTGGTCCTCTCTAAGAGCATACACGCTCGATTCCCAAAGGGAAATGCAGCTGAGTGAGCGGGCCTCACCAACCGGATCTCCGACGCCGACCTCTTGTGCCTTCAACTCGTTCCTGTGCTTGCGGAGCCAGGTGGACACTTTGGCCTTCTTACGAAATGCCCGCGAGCACCTGAAGCCGGGCGGATTGCTCGGGATAGAGGTCTCGGTGTTCTCGCCGGAGGAGCTAAGCGACCCGCCCGGCGGTCCTTCGCTTCGTCACGACTTCACCCGCGAACTGCCACGGAGGACGTTGGAGCGATTCAGCGTCTCCCGGTACAACCCGACCACACAGCTCCTCTCGATGCGCCTCTTTATGAGCTAGATGATCGGGAGGGGGAACTGTAGAATAAGCGTATGCACGAACTCACCATCCGCGTGGTCGGGCGTGAGGAGTTAGAGCTGATGCTCCGGTCGGCAGGGTTTGAGATCGAAACCATTTATGGCGGGTTCGAAGGGGAGCCGTTTTGTGGAGAGAGTGATAACCTCATCACGCTCACCCGCCTCCTCTAGTGTGTCTGATGAATCAGCTCGGCTTCTGCCGATTTCCCCTTCGGACGAATAAAGAAGGTTATGTTAACGCCTCGCATCAGCAGGGCCTCACATCCATTTACAGTCACAACGAGCGTCACAACACGCGCCTCAACTTCAGAATTGCTATCGCGCGACCCACTCTGATGCCCCCCGTGCCGCAGAACTAGCGATTACACCGCTGCGTGCAGTATAACGTCCCCAGAAAGAGATTATGACGTATCGCCCACACCAACTCAGCAGTGATCATCTTGCTCACCTAAGTTTAGTAGCCAGGGTTGTCGGGGGTGGGCAGCATGCTCTCGCCCATGAGGTGGATGTCGGCCTCGCGGGCGGCCTTGCGACCCTCGGCGATGGCCGTCACGATCAGGTCCGCGCCTCGCTTGGCGTCCCCAGCCACGAAGACGCCGGGCATATCAGAAGTCCTGAAATGGTCGTCGCACACGATGCCGCCCTTCGCGCCGTACTCCAGCTTCAGGTCCTCGTGTAGCTGGTCGCGCACCGGCCCGGTGAAGCCGATGGCGAGCAGGACGAGGTCCGTCTCCATCTCGAAGTCCGTGCCCTCTATGGGCACCGTCCTGCCCTCGGGGGTACGTTCGGTTCTGACCATATGTATCTTCTCGACGTGCCCGTTGGAGCCGGAGAAACCGGTCACACCAGCGCTCCAGCCACGCTCGCCGCCCTCCTCATGAACGGGGTAGGTTTGCAGGACGAGCGGCCAGTCGGGCCAGGTGAGGTCGTCCGGCTTCTCCGGGGGCTTGGGGCCGTGGGTGAGGACCTGCACAGACTCCGCACCTTCCCGGTGGGAGTTGCCCAAACAGTCGGCGCTCGTGTCGCCGCCGCCGAGGATGACCACCTTCTTGCCCTTCGTGGTTATCTCGGGCTCCGTGAGGACCGGAAGACCTGCCACCCGCCGGTTCTGCTGCACCAGGTACTCCATCGCCAGGTGGATGCCCCCCAGCTCGCGGCCCGGTACGTTCAGATCGCGTCCCTGTAAAGCCCCTACGGCGAGGATGATGGCGTCGAAGTCGCGCTTTAGCTCCTCCGTGGTGGGATCGTAGCCGACGTAGGCGTTGGTGCGGAACTCTATGCCCTCCTCTTCGAGCTGCGCGCCGCGCCGCTCGACGATCCACTTCTCTATCTTGTAGTCGGGAATGCCATACGTGAGGAGACCCCCGATCCTATCGTCCTTCTCGAAGACGACCACGTTGTGGCCGGCCCAGTTGAGCTGCTGCGCCGCCGCCAACCCCGCGCAACCCGAACCCACGACCGCAACGTTCCTGCCAGTCCTCTTCTCCGGTGCTGGAGGCGTAGGGGAAACCCAACCCTCGTCGAAGGCCCGATTGATGATGGAGAGCTCTATCTCCTTGATGGTCACGGGGTCGTCGTTGATGGTCAGAACGCAAGCCGGTTCGCACGGCGCCGGGCACAGCATGCCTGTGAACTCCGGGAAGTTGTTGGTCGCGTGCAGCCGGTCTATGGCCGCCTTCCACTCGTCCCTGTAAACTAGATCGTTCCACTCGGGGATGAGGTTCCCCAAGGGGCAGCCGACGTTGCAGAACGGCACCCCGCAGTCCATGCAGCGCGAGGCTTGGCCCCGCAGCTCGTCCTCCGGCATCGGCTTGTAGATGTAGCGGTAGTCCTGTATGCGCTCGACCTTGTTGCGCTTGGGGGGGGGCTTGCGCCCTATCTTCAGGAATCCCTTCGGATCCGGCACCTACTGCACCACCTCCAGCTCCGATGCTTGACGTTCCTCGAGGACGCGCTTGAGGTCGTTCGGCATCACCTTGACGAACTTCGGCAGATACTCCGACCAGTTCTCCAGGATCCTCTTCGCAACCTCGCTCCCGGTCCAATCCCGGTGACGTTCGATCATGCTCCGCAGCTGCTCTACGTTCTCCTCCGACTCGACCGCCTCAAGGCTGACCATCTCCGGGTTGTATAGGTTCTTGAAGTCGGCATTCTCGTCCAGAACGAACGCGATACCACCGCTCATTCCGGCGGCGAAGTTGCGACCTGTCGGCCCCAAGACGACGACGATCCCACCAGTCATGTACTCGCAACCATGGTCCCCGACGCCCTCCACTACAGCCTCGGCGCCCGAGTTGCGGATCGCGAAACGCTCCCCAGCGTAGCCCCGGAAGTACGCCTCGCCGGCTGTGGCGCCGTAGAGCGCCACGTTACCGACCACGATGCTCTTCTCCGGATCGTGGCAAGCGTTGTCCGGGGGGGCCACGATCAGCTTGCCACCGCAGAGGCCCTTGCCGACGTAATCGTTCGTCTGGCCGTCGAGGACGAAGGTAAGGCCTTTGGGACCCCAGGCGCCGAAAGACTGCCCGGCGGTACCTTTAAAGTCTATGCGGATGGTGTCTTCCGGCAACCCCTCGAAGCCGTAGCGGCGCGCGATCTCGCCCGCCAGCATCCCCCCTACCGTACGGTTGACGTTGCGTATCGGCATCGAGAAGCGCACCGGTTCCCCGTCCTCAAGTGCGGGGAGACAGCGCGGTATGATCTCGTTGTCCAACGACAACCGCAGTTGATGGTCTTGCTCCTCGACCTTGCGTACGGGCACCTCATCGGCTATCTCCGGCCTGTAGAGGATCGCTGAGAGGTCTACGCCCTTCGCCTTCCAGTGCTCTATTGCCTTGCGCGTCTTCAGCTTGTCCGACCGCCCGATCATCTCATCGAACGTCCTGAAGCCCATCTTGGCCATGTATTCCCGGATCTCCTCGGCCACAAAGAAGAAGTAGTTGATGACGTGCTCCGGCTTCCCGGCGAACCTCCTCCTGAGCTCCGGGTCCTGGGTTGCTATCCCAACAGGGCAGGTGTTCAGGTGACACACCCGCATCATGATGCATCCCACCGCCACCAAAGGCGCCGTCGAGAAGCCGAAATCCTCCGCGCCTAACAGCGCCGCCACCACCACGTCGCGGCCCGTCCTCATTTGGCCGTCGGCCTGCAGGACTATCCTCCCGCGCAGGTCGTTCTCCACCAAGACCTGCTGGGTCTCGGCGATCCCCAGCTCCCAGGGAAGACCCGCGTGCTTTATAGAGGACAAAGGAGAGGCCCCGGTACCTCCGTCGTGGCCTGCGATCGTTATGTGATCCGCTTTTGCCTTCGCGACACCTGCCGCGACAGTCCCGACCCCTACCTCCGCGACCAGCTTCACGCTCACGTCCCCCTGGGGATTGGCATTCTTGAGGTCGTGGATGAGCTGGGCGAGGTCCTCTATGGAGTAGATGTCGTGGTGCGGCGGCGGGGAGATCAAACCCACCCCAGGCGTCGAGTAGCGCACCCGAGCGATCTCCTCGGAGACCTTGTGGCCCGGCAGCTGCCCACCCTCCCCAGGCTTGGAACCCTGGGCCATCTTTATCTGCAGCCGGTCGGCGTTGACCAGGTACTCGGTAGTGACCCCGAAGCGACCGCTCGCCACCTGCTTTATGGCGCTGCGCCTCAAGTCGCCGTTCGGGTCGGGGGTGTAGCGCTCGGCCTCTTCGCCGCCCTCGCCGGTGTTGGACTTGCCCCCGATCCTGTTCATCGCGATGGCCAAAGTCTCGTGGGTCTCCTTGGAGAGAGCGCCCAAAGACATCGCCCCAGTCTCGAAACGCTTGACTATCTCCTTGGCCGGCTCGACCTCTTCCAGGGGAATGGGCTCCTCCGCCCACTCGAAATCGAAGAGGCCCCTGAGCGTCGCCAGGCGCGCGTTCTGGGCGTTGAAGTGGTCGCTATATTCCTTATAAGTCTCGAAGCTCCCGGTCTTGACGGCCCGCTGCAGAGGAACGATGCTTTTCTCGTTCCACTGGTGGTACTGGCCCTGCCTCCGGAACTTGTACTCCCCACCCACCTCGAGCGGCACCGGCCCCACCTCGAAGCCGGCGAAAGCCCGATGGTGACGCTCCAGCACCT
>JALZFK010000334.1 GCA_030861585.1 Actinomycetota bacterium
ACCACGAGCATGATTACCCACGCCCTCAAGTACCTCGGTGAGGATCCCACCGCTCTTATCGGCGGCGAGTTGAACGATATCGGGAGCAACGTCGTGGCCGGAGGCTCGGACCTCTTCGTCGCCGAAGCCGACGAGAGCGACAGATCACTCCTCTACTTGAAGCCCCAGGCTGCCGTCGTCACCAATGTCGAGTTCGAACACCCGGACTTCTATACCTCTCTCGACGACGTCCTCAAGGTTTTCGAAAGGTTCGTCGGAGCCCTGCCTTCCGACGGGCATCTCGTAACCTGCGCCGACGATCCGCAATGCCTCAAGCTCGCGGCCCTCGCTCCCTGCCCGGTCACGACGTACGGCTTGTCGGCGGGGGATCTCAGGGCTAAGATCCTTTCCCCCAGCCTCTACGCCTTCGTCGAGGACGGCGAGGAACGGGGCACGATCGAGCTCGGGGTCGCAGGAAAGCACAACGCCCGAAACTCTTTGGCCGCGGCTAGCGTTGCTCGGTGGCTTGGCCACGACGCCTACGCGGCCGCTGCCAGCCTCATGAGCTTCTCCGGCGTCCGGCGGCGCTTCCAACTCAAGGGGCAGCGTGGCGAGATCCGGATCGTCGACGACTACGCTCACCACCCGACGGAGCTCTCAGCGACCCTCGAGGTGGCGCGCGCCCTCTTCTCGGCAGAGGGGCGTGTGATAGTGGTCTTCCAACCACACCGCTACTCGCGCACCCGCGCCCTCTACCGCGAGTTCGGCGAGGTTCTAACCCTCGCGGATGCCGTCCTCGTCAGTGATGTCTATGGCGCAGGCGAGATGCCTCAGCCCGGGGTGAGCGGCAAACTCGTTGTGGATGCCGTTTGCGAGAACCCCGTCCGTCCCGACGTCTACTACATACCCGACCAACACGATATCCCAGGCGTACTGCATGCTATCGCGGAGCCGAAAGACACTATTCTGACCATGGGCGCCGGCGACGTTTCTCAGGTGGGGGACGAGCTACTGAGTATGCTGTCCTCCTAGGAGTGGGGAGCTTGGCGCGGCTTCACCTGTGGCCCTCCTTACGAAAGCTCCTCTCGTCCGTGGCGATCTCGGCCATCGTGGCGGTCATAACCGCCCTTGCTGCCTTGATCGTCTCTTACCTCCTCTTCCCCGTGACCGGTATAGAGGTCCGGGGCGCCCGCATGTTCCCCGAATCGGAGGTATGGAAGGCCGTCCCGAACCACGCTAGTCTTCTCTTTCTCAACACAGAAGCCCTCGAAACGGGGATAGAGTCTAATCCTTGGGTTAAAGGCGCAAAGGTGATCAAGGACTGGGAGTCCGGTATAGTTACGGTTGAGGTTGAAGAACGCAGGGCCGTGCTGAATGGAGACCTGGGCGATCGTCGGGTGGTACTGGCGGCAGACGGAATGGAGCTTCCGGAGCTCGGGGGGGCCGACCTTGAGCGGGTCGGGTTGGACGAGGTGCAGCTAGAGGAGATCTTGAGAGTTAGCGAGATGTTGGAAGAGAACGGGATGGTGCTCGATTCGGTCGACGGGGTCGGCGCGGGTGGCGTCGACACCACTGTCGAGGGACACCGTGCTCTCTTCGCCAGGGAGGTAGGGGAGACCCAGGCTCGGGCTCTCATCCAGTTCGTGGAGGAGTACCCCGAGGCTTCCTATTTCGATCTCCGCTCGCCGAGCAGGGTGGTGGTCGGCGTGGAGTCCGGCGCTCGGTCCGGGAGTTCGGACGGGTAGCGGGGTGCGTTTGGCTTCGAAGTTGGTTTACGGGATAGATGTTGGCACCACGAAGATAGTGGCGATCGTTGGTCGGGTGGATGGTCGGCGCGGGTGGGTGGAGGTTTTGAGCGTGGGGGAGGCGCCGAGCCAGGGCTTGAAGCGTGGCGTGGTCGTGGATCGAGAGGCGGCGGCCGCATCAGTGACCGAGGCGATCGAGGCGTGCGGGGAGCCCTTGCGCGGTGAACCGGTGAGCGTAGGCATCGCGGGCGGTCACGTCTCTTCTTTCAACACCGAGGTAACACTCCTAAATCGGGGCCGTGACCGTACTATTACCGAGCGGTTCGTGAGGAAGCTCGAGGCCGAAGCCCGGCAAGTAGAGTTTGGGGAGGACGAGAAGGTGATCCACGTCGTCCCCCGTTCCTTCGTCCTCGATGGTACCGAGGGAGTGCAACAGCCGGTCGGCTTGGCGGCGCGTAGGGTGACGATGCGCGCGCACGTCGTGGGCGGCTCGATCTCGAGCATCCAGAATCTCCTCGGGGCGGTCGAAGACTGCGGCGTCAAGGTCTCGCGCATGGTCCTTGAACCCTTGGCCTCCAGCGAGGCATGTCTCCTCGACGAGGATCGGCGCCTAGGGGTAGCCCTCGTGGACGTCGGCGGCGGCACCACGGACATCGCCACCTTCATGCGTGGTTCTTTAACCCACACCAACGTCATCCCCATCGGTGGCGAGAGCTTCTCCTCCGACGTCGCCTACGGCCTGAAGGTTGCCTTCGATATCGCCGACGAGCTTAAGCTCAGGTATGGGACCGTTCTCAGTAACGCGGTGGACGACGTGGCCGCCGTCGCTTTGGCCGGCCAACATTACAACGCCCGCTTTATCAGCCAGATTCTCGAGTATCGCGCCCGCGAGGTTCTGGAGTACGTCCGCGACTCCTTGGAAAAAGCTCGGGTCCAGAACCTCCTTCCCGGGGGCGTAGTTCTGACCGGCGGCGGCTCTCTCCTGGAAGGTATGGACGAGCTCGCCGAGAAGATCCTGGGCATGCGCACCAGGGTTGCTGCTCCTCGCCGGGTGAAGGGCGATGCTGAACCTCTACGAAAGCCTCAGTATTCGACCGCCGTTGGTCTGTTATACTTCGCCGCGAAAAACAATGACCTTGGACCGAAGAGTAAAGGTGCAAGGCTGGCCAGTTTTGGTAGCATAGTGTCGGCGGTCAAGGAGTGGTTTGGCTTTGGGCTAGGCAGCCCGGGGGGGGCTCCCACGGGCGGGAGAAGTTAGGCGACGAAGGGTTAGAAGGTATGTTGGATTCGGGTACGAGCTATTTGGCGGTAATCAAGGTCGTTGGGATCGGCGGGGGGGGAGCCAACGCGGTAAACCGCATGATTAACTCCGGGTTGTCTGGGGTCGAGTTTATCGCGATCAACACGGACGCTCAGGCTCTTCAGATGTCTGACGCGGATATGAAAATCCACATCGGGGAGAAGCTGACGCGGGGCTTGGGGGCTGGGGCGGACCCGAAGCTCGGAATGGAGGCCGCCGAGGAGAGCAAGGCGGAGATTGAGGAGGCCCTCAAGGGCGCCGACATGGTCTTCATAACCGCGGGCAAGGGCGGCGGCACGGGCACGGGGGCGGCGCCCGTGGTGGCCAAACTGGCCCGGGAGTCCGGAGCTTTGACGGTCGGGGTAGTCACTCGGCCGTTCGCCTTCGAGGGGCGGCGGCGCTCGACGTACGCCGAAGAGGGGATCAAACGCCTCAAGGAGAACGTTGATTCCCTCATCATCATCCCAAACGATCGCTTGCTGCAGGTGGCCGACAAGCGCACCAGCATGATGGAGGCCTTTAAGATGGCCGACGACGTCTTGCGTAAGGGCGTTCAGGGCATCACGGACCTCATCACGGTGCCCGGGCTCATAAACTTGGACTTCGCGGACGTGCGCACGATCATGCAGAACTCGGGCTCGGCTTTGATGGGCATCGGCGAGTCCAGCAGCGAGAACCGCGGCGCGGAGGCCGCCCGGCTGGCGATCTCCAGCCCGCTCTTGGAGGCGAGCATCGAGGGGGCTACAGGCCTCATCTTGAACATCACTGGGGGTGCCGACCTCGGGCTCTTCGAGGTCAACGAGGCGGCCGAGATCGTGCACAACGCGGCCCACCAGGATGCTAATTTGATCTTCGGGGCGGTCGTGGACGAAACCTTCGGCGAGCGGGTGAGTGTGACGGTGATCGCCACGGGCTTCGACCAGCGCCTCGCTACCCGGCGCCGCGAAGAGCAAGCCGCCCCCGAGCCGCGCGAAGAGCCGGTGGACCAGCCGGAGGGTGACGTCCTCGACATCCCGGCCTTCCTCCGGCGCCGCTAACCCGACATCTCTCCTTGCTACCTGCGCCCTGGACGGAGCACACCGAGGCCGAGGCCGGGGGCGTGGCCTATGTCGCGCCGGAGCCCGCGCCTTACCACGCCCGGGTGTGGTTCTTTACCCGCAAGGGTGGCGTCTCCAAACCCCCATATGACAGCCTTAACATCTCGACGGTGGTTGGCGACGATGAGGATGATGTCGCTGAGAACCTCTCTCGCATAAAGATCGCGATGGGAGGTAGGCCCTCGGCTTGGGTACGCCAGGTGGCGGGAGACGGGGTCGTGGAGGTAGAGGAGCCCGGCTTCGCGGGCGAGGCTGACGCCCTCTTGACTCGTGAGAAAGGGCACGCTTTGGTCGTGGCGGTTGCCGACTGCGTGCCGGTGGCACTCGTCGGCGAGGGCGTCGTGGGTATAGTGCATTCCGGGTGGCGTGGGACCCTAGCCGAGGTCAGCGCCAAGGCGGCACGTAGGGTGGACGGGAACGTGCAAGCTTACATAGGGCCGTGCATTCGGGGTTGCTGCTACGAGGTCTCCCAGGAACTCGCCGACGAGTTCACCAAGAGGTTCGGGCCGGGAGTGGTTTCGGGGCGGTATCTTTCGTTACCGGATGCCATCGGTAGGAACCTTGAGGAGGCCG
>JALZFK010000369.1 GCA_030861585.1 Actinomycetota bacterium
TTAGGAACGCGATCCTGACCATCCTCGAGAAGTTCGTGACGCTCGACCGCACCACCGTGTCGTCGAGGTCGCTGATCACACCGAACCGCGCTCCTGTAGGAATGAGCACGCTACCGATAGCCCGCGCCCCGGCCCCCTCCGCGGGCCACAAGAGCTCGACCTCTACCAGATGCCACGTCGTTCCCGGATCCGGAGAGGCCACAAGCTCGAAGCACAAGTCGAAGAATCCTTCCTCGTCGGCTACCGCCTCCAGCACGTGCCCGGCAAAACGGGCACGAACGCGGGCAAAAGGGATCTCGTCGCTCGCGAACCTGCGGACCATGTTGCGCAGGTTGGTACCGACGGAGTCGCTGCCGCTCGACCGGGTGATGCCTTTCCCCTCTAACACACGCCCCTTCATAAACAAGTTTCGTGAGGTGCCATGCCCCCGATAAGGCAGAACCTTGATCGGACCTAGACGTCCCGTTCGCCGCTTCAACCGGAACTTCAGCAGATCAAAGCGAGCCTCCACCGCCCGTCCCGCCGTAACCACCGAACGCCTCCAGCCCATCATAAATCATCCTCCCATACACGCTGGCGTTCACCTACCTTCCCGACCTGCCGGACCCACGCGTTAGCGTACCGGACGCTAACTGCAACCAACTTCGGCACGCGAACTCGAAGCCTATAACCGCGGCACCGCGAAGCCCTGATTTTATCTATCTTCTGGTCCGTAGGAAGCCGTTTGATGCCGCCTTACGAGCCGCAGAACGCTTTCGAAAACCGGGCATGCTCCGGCGTTTCGGCCGTAACCCGAAACTTCTGGAGGAGCGCACCGTAGATATTGGCACAGAGGGCCGGGCCAACCCTCCCCCCTCCCCTTTTGTCCGGCTCTCTTATAAACTGCGAGAGGAGGAATCCTTGGAGGGCGCACGAGACCCGGCCGACGGCACGGAAGGAAAGCCATGAGAACGAGCGTCGCAGGTTTGCTCGCTGGGGTCCTGATCTCGCTCGTCTTAGCGGCCGGTTGTGCCGGTAACGAAGACACTACGGAAGACCAAACGGCCGAACAGGACACGCAGCGAACGAAAGAGACGACGGAGGAGCGCACCGGAGCACGAGCGAAAAGCGACACGGGCAAGAGCCGCTCCGGAGAAGCCGTGCTGGAGATGAAAGGTGATTCGGGAACCGAGTTCTCCGGCACCTGCACCGTCGGGGACGAAGAGACGGAGGTTAGCGGACAGGTCCCCGATAGCTTTACCTACCAGCTCGACGGTCAGCGTCTCGACTGCGAGATCAGCAAAGATAGCGCCGGCGGTAATCTGCAGCTCGACTTCACCGCCGGCAACACCCGCTCGGTGCAGCAGGTCAACCAAGGCATCTTGAACTTCTCGTACGATAACGGCCGAATCTCCTCCTTCTCTTCCTCTTCATCGGGTTCGAGCGTGCAGGTGGGCGGCTCTTCGCAGGTAATCTCCTCCTCGCAGGGCAATTCGTCTTCGGTAAAGATCTCCCCGTAGAGAAGCGATAGTCGGGGAGGAGTAAAACCGCCACGATTCTCCCCGGGGGTTAGCCACGCCGCTCCCCGATTGCACCGGGTTCGGCACCGCAGGTTCCTCTACGAACGGCAGAGTTTTCGATGAGGGATGATAAACTCTATCCGTTATGGGGAGAGGAACCTACACACCACGGGGAACCCATGCGAGATAAACAAAGCGTAGCCGATATGGTGGATAAAGTCCTGCCACGGTGGACCAAAGCCCGCGCCGCCCGGACCGGAGAATCCTTCGGGTGCACCACATGGGCCATCCTCAACACCGAAGCCGGTCGTCAGCCGCGAGAGCTGCTTAGCGGCCGGCACCGTCCCGAGAGGGCGAACGAGGGGCAGCCGGATGCTGCCCGGAAATGGGCCGAAGAGCTAATCGACGCGCTTGGTTGGCGTTCTCCTCCCGAAACCTCGAACCGATCCACGGACAGCTGACGGCGGGGAGGGTGGGCGAGGCCGGGAATAGCACGTCCGTCCCCGAAGCCTGGGTCGGACGATCGGTGAAGCTGGTGTTCGTCTCCGGGTCCAGCACGGAGTACGCTGATGGTACCCTGCAGGAGGTCAACGACAGGGGCATCGTCCTGTCGGTCGAAACCCATGTTGGGCACCCAGCGCAGCCCTCGTTCTATCCGTGGAGCGCCGTAATCCAGCTCTCGGAGGCGCGAGAGCATTGAGCATCCCCGTCGTAGATCAGATCCGAATAAAGGAGTGGTCCGATGCCCCTTAGTGATCGGCAGTGCGAAATCCTGGAGAACTGGATGCGCTCGAAGGAGATAGCGCGGTGCCCGGCTTGCGGTGGTATCGATACATGGCGGTTCCCCGAAGCCGCTTACGTCGGGGCGCTCCTGGAAGCAGGCGACCTGAACCTTGCCGAGGATAAGGGAGTGGTGAAGGTCCCCTGCGGCAACTGCGGGTACGTGATGCTCTTCGACGCCGAGACGCTCGGCATCAGGGGATTGTGGGCCGAAGGGAGGGGCTTTTAGTGCTTGGCCGGTTTCGAATGAACACGATTGGGGCTTAGGTAGAACGCGTTTACTGACAAACGTCGGTAACCCGAGTTCGCTTAAGGTCAAGCGCGAGCAAGCTCTTCGGGATCTCCTCGTCAGGTAGGTAGATGCTTACCACAGACGGAGCGCTGGGGAGAATATGCCCGTACAAGCCGGTGTCGCTATACGGCAATACCCCTGCAGGCCACTATCAGTCGGAGATGGAGAAGTCGGGACAGAGATCGTCGATTGCTAAGTTGGCAGGTTAGCCGGGCTCTAAGGGGTGACCCACGGCCTCTTTTAGCACCCGCAGAGCCGCCGCCGGGTCCATGCGGGTAGCCAGCAAAGAGTCGTACGCTGCGGAGAAGATCTCTTCGACAAAAGCGTTGGTAGCCAAGTGCTTGGCCAGGTCTTCGCGCTCCCTGAGCAGAGCGGCGGCGCCTTCCCCCCCACTGAGGGCGAGCCGGCGCGCTTCCTCGGGACTATCCGGCGTCTCCAGGTAGGAGGCCAAGGCCTCCGCCGCCCGGGCCAGGTCGCGCAGCGCCACCGCGAGCGGCTCCGGCGCCGGATGGTCGGTACTCACCACGCCGAGCGCGCCGCGGGCCAAGATTCGTACGTGACGTACGAACAGGTCTATCTGGTCGGCCGCGGCGGCGTAGAGCTCGAGGTGCCCGAGGGACGGCCGCCTGGGCGGAGCGATCCTCGCGGTCTCGCGACCGGCGGCGAGGGCTTCCTTGAAGCTGCTCACCCGCTCGTCGATCCCCCGAGCTCTAGCGAGCGCCCTTTGAGCCCGCTCGGAATCGCCCTCCTTGAGCGCGGCGGCCGTGTCTTCGAGCACGGCGACCGACTCGTCGAAGACCGGGTGAGCAGCCCTCTTAACCATGCGCTCGGGGTCGATCGGTAGCAGCGCATTAATGAGTAGGGCGGTGCTACCGCCGACCACCGCCTCCAAGAGGCGCTCGAGCGGGAAACCGGCCTGCGAAGGATAGAAGGCGACCGTCAGGATCATCGCCGAGATTGCGGCCTCGTTGACGACGAGCTCTTCCCCCTCAAAGAAGTAGGTAGTCACCACCATCGCGACGGCTACCAAGAGTCCCATCTGTGGAGCCCCGATGCCAAAGACGACCACGACCAGGTCGGCGACCACAACCCCGGTGGCTACCCCTGTTAGTAGGGCGAAGGTGCGCCTGAGGCGTCGTCCCACCGCCAAACCTAGCGAGATGACCGCTGCTATAGAAGCGAACACTGGGGGCTCTTCGTGGCCGAGGATCAGGTTCGCCAGCACCCACGCGGCTCCTGCAGCCACCGCCGTCTGCAAGATCTGCCACCAGCCACCCCGAACGTGCACGAAGCCCATGCGCAAGCGGCGGCGAAGCCGGGCTAAGAAGCCAACCCTTTCCCACCAAGATAAACCTTCGCTCGGCCTCGTCATACGGCAACCTCCAAAGAACTCCTCTGTCGCTCGGCCTCTGGCTGGACAAGACTCTAAATACCCCGACACCTAGTGCCTAAGCAGCTTGGACTAAGGGCCTGCACCCGGGGGAGGGTGACGCAGAAAATAGGCTGGCCGTCGAACGACAAGCGGAACAAGCAACGGGGTCGAGCTCTCGAGAAAATAGGCCTGCAGCGTATTGCGCTGTTATCGATCTCCAGGGCTGATAAAGCATAATCAATTGGCCCGTGCGCGAAGCTCATTTGCAGCGGATTGCAGTGAAGCTGGTCCGGAATCGAAACGAGTTGCTAAAGTTTGGGCATGTCCTTAATCGAGAGGCTCATGCGCTGAGTATTCATAGCAAGCCGCTATGAGGGCCAAGCATCGCCACAGCCTGAACAGCAGCCTACTCCCTTAAGGCGACCCCGAGATGATCGTAGGCGCGGCGCGTGGCGACTCGCCCACGGTTGGTACGCTGTATGAGACCGCTCTGCAACAGGTACGGCTCGTAGACATCCTCGACCGTGTCGCGTGCCTCGCCCAAAGCGACGGAGATCGTGCCGACGCCGACGGGCCCGCCGTCGAACTTCTCGATTATGAGGCCGAGGTAATCCCGGTCTACCCGGTCGAGCCCGATATCGTCCACGCCCTGCATCTCTAAAGCCGCCCTCGCCGTCGCATCGTCTATGGTCCCGTCGCCCACGACCTCGGCGTAGTCGCGGACGCGCTTGAGGAGGCGGTTGGCGACGCGCGGGGTGCCGCGGCTGCGTGTGGATAGTTGCTCAGCGCCACCATCGGTTATCGGTATCTTCAAGATCCCCGCGTTCCTGACCACTATCTTCTTGAGATCCTTTGGGGAGTAGTAGTCCAGCCGGGCGCTGAAACCGAACCTGTCGAGCAAGGGCTTCGTCATAAGCCCGGTGCGCGTCGTGGCGCCCACTAAGGTGAAACGTGGCACGTCCACCCGGATCGTGCGCGCAGAGGGCCCTTGCCCGAGCACAATGTCCATGGCGAAGTCTTCCATCGCGGGGTAGAGGACCTCTTCGATCTGCCTGTTTAAGCGGTGAATCTCATCTATAAACAGGAAGTCTCCCTCCTCGAGGGAGGTCAAGATCGCCGCCATGTCCCCCGCCCGCTCGAGCGTCGGCCCGCTGGTGATCTGGATGCTCACCCCCATCTCTCCGGCGAGGATCCTGCAAAGCGAGGTCTTCCCTAAGCCCGGTGGCCCCGCGAGCAGCATGTGGTCGAGGGCCTCTCCCCGCCTCTTGGCTGCTTCGACGAAGATCCGCAAATTCTCCTTGAGCGCCTCCTGCCCGATAAACTCGTCCAGCGAGCGCGGTCGCAACGTCGGCTCGTCGCCCTCCGTATCCTCCCCAGGGTCCAGCGGACGCTCCCCGCCAGCCGCCCCCGTCAAGTCCTCTGGGGACTCCTCGCCGAAGCCCCGGCCCACCGTGAAGTCGTCCATCTCCTCCATGCCGTCGAACCGGCTCTCCGAGTTCAACGCCTGCCGCCTATTCGTCGTAACGCCTCCTTAACGTACCCCTGAGCCGTACCCTGCGGAGGCACCTCTTTGAGGGCCTTCTCCGCTTCTTCTATCGAATACCCCAAAGCCGCCAGGGCCTCCCGCGCCTCCACGAACGGCCCCCCGACGTTCCCGTGTTGGACCCCCGGCTCGAAAGCAACGAGGTTCTTCCCCCGAAGCTCCAGGACTAGCCGCTCGGCGGTCTTCTTGCCCAGGCCCGGCACCGACGCGAGCTTTAAGACGTCGCCGCGCCCGACCGCCTCGGCGACCTCCTGCGGCTCCATCCTGCTCAGGATCGAAAGAGCTAGCTTCGGCCCGACCTTGCTCACGGCCGTCAAGGCGTCGAACGCCGCCCGCTCCCCCTTATCCGCGAAGCCGAACAGGAGCATCGCGTCCTCCCGCACCACCATCCGGGTGTGCAGCACGCACTCCTCCCCAATAGAGGGCAGCGCCCTCAAGGTCGCCCCCGACGCGGAAGCCCGGTAGCCTACGCCCCCGACGTCGACGACGACGCCCTCCATGTCCTTCTCTACCAGTTGTCCGCGCAGCCTGTGGATCATCGGCTAATTATCCCGCACGACGGGCTATTTCCCCACCCCTACCTTGCCCCGACCGCCCATCCGGGAAGAAAAGGCGTGGCAGATGGCTATGGCCAGCCCGTCGGCGGCGTCGTCCGGCTTCGGCACTTCGGGCAGGTTCAGGAGCGTCTTCACCATCTCCTGCACCTGCCGCTTCTCCGCCCGACCGTAGGAGGTGATGGCCTGCTTCACCTGCAAGGGCGTATATTCGGCGACCTCCACCCCCGCCCTGTACGCCGCCAGGAGAGCCACCCCCCGCGCCTGTCCGACCGTGATCGCCGTCGTAACGTTCGTGTTGAAGAACAGCTCCTCGACCGCCACCGTCTCCGGCCGGTACCCCCTCACCAGCTCCGTAACCCCAGCAAAGAGCCGGTCCAACCGCCGCGGCATCTCCCATTTAGAGGGCGTAACGATGGCCCCGTGCTGCACGTAACGGAGCCTGTTCCCGTCTTGATGGACCACGCCCCAACCCATAGTCGCAGTTCCGGGGTCTATCCCTAGGATCGTCGTCCCCGTACGCCCGTTCGCCACGTTCACCACCATAGGCGAAGATTAACCCGCCCCCGAAAGTCCTGCAGTGCTCCCCACATATGGTACCCCCCTCCCCGCAAAACCACTATCGCAGA
>JALZFK010000407.1 GCA_030861585.1 Actinomycetota bacterium
CAGTGGGCCTTACTCCCGGCCTCGCTTACGCGGCCCAGGAGGCGGCAGTCCGCTTCCTCGACCACAACGCCTACACGGCCGCCGTGCTGTACGGCTTGCCCACGGATCAGCCTTCGGTAGGACCTCCGCACGCGCTCACCGGGACCGATTTTCTCTACGCCATCGCTTCGACCGGCGGGGCGATCGCGCTGGCGCTCCTCGCGCTTTTCGGCCAACACCTGCCTCAGCGCACGAAAAGGCGCTCGCTCGCTGTCGTTTGGGAAGCTAGCTCGAACTGGCTGCGTACCCTGCACAGCGGTCATCCAGGCGACTACGTTGCCTGGCTCACGCTAGGCGTCGCTATCTTTGGCGTCCTGTTCGCGCTGACCCTGCGTTGAGGCGAGAGAAGCGACGCCTCGCAGCACTGCGACATATCGGCGCCGGTAGGCCACAAGGTATGAAGGGGTTACTAACTCTGAACCGCCGAACCTACCTGAGCGAGCTTGGGACGAGGAGCGAAAATATTCGCTTCTCGTCTCCGAGACCAAGTCTGGAAACCGTCGTCGACCCCAAACTGCTCGTCGCGATAGTGATATTCTTCTGGTCAGTATCCCCGGTTGCTTAGACCTTGGACTCTCGTGTAGGTAAAAGGCGGGTGGTTATGCCTTCCCGCGGGAAGGACATAGCGATATGATGATGGGGTGAGCAAACAGTTTGCGGTCATAGGGATGGGCCGGGTTGGTGCCTCCCTCGTGAGGACCTTGGAGGCTTTAGGCCATGACGTTTTGGGTCTCGACTGCGACGAGGACCTGATTCAGGACCTCTCGTTGGAATTGCCTCGTGCTCACCTGATCACGGCTGACGTCACCGAGAGCATGGTGTTGCGCGACCTCGGGCTCGAGCATTTCGATGGGGCGGCGGTCGTGATCGGAGAAAGTATCCAAGCCAGCGTGCTCGTCACCCTCATTCTAAAAGATCTTGGGGTGCCGCTTATTATAGCGCGGGCGAACAGCCCGTTACACGCACGGGTGCTAGAGCGGGTCGGCGCCGACTACGTCGTCCAGCCAGAGAAGGAGTTCGGTGAGTTCCTCGCTCGTCGGATGTCTTCACCCGGTATCCTGGATTACCTTGAGCTCGGCCAAGACGAAGCGCTCGTCGAGATGAAGGCACCCGGAGAGTGGATCGGCAAGTCCCTCGCCGATCTCAACCTCCATCGTAAAAAGGGTCTAACCGTGCTGGCGATTAAAGGCGAAGGCAAAGAGGGCGCTATACCGCGTCCCGAGGCACCGCTCAAGGAAGGGGATGTGCTCGTGATCGGCGGCCTCAAAAAGGAGCTCGATAAACTCGACCCTTCTGCCGAGTGATCTCCGACATCGCTCTCAAACGTCTCCTCAAGCTCAAGCAAAAGAAGTACCGCGAAGCCGAGCGCCTCTTTCTCGCTGAGGGTCAAAACCTCGTAGAAGAGGCCGCTACACCACCCATACACTTACTCACCGATCCTGACGCCGTTCGCAAGCTCTCCACGCTCACCACCCCGACCGGCCCCGTCGCCGTCTTCCCGTTTCTGGACATCCCCCCCGAAGAGCTTGTGCTTAGCACGGACCGCATCGTTCTACTGTACGGTGTTCAAGACCCGGGCAACGTCGGCACCACCGTCCGAGCGGCTCACGCCTTCAGCGCTGGTGTTGCCCTCACCAGGGGCACGGCTGACCTCTACAACCCCAAGACCGTGCGCGCTACGATGGGATCCATCTTCCACACCCCCGTCTCGAGAGAGCTAGACGCCCCCGGATTCCTGGCGCTGAGCCACGCATCGGGCTTCGAGACGGCGGCAGCGGTGCCTCACGGGGGAGATCCACCCGGTTCTCTGCCGCCGGGGAAGCTTGTCGTGGTGGTCGGTGCCGAAGGTAGCGGCCTCCCCGAAGGAGTGGCAGCGGCCTGCTCCAGACGGGTCACGATACCGGCCCTCGCAGCCTCTCTAAACGCGGCGGTCGCTGCCTCGATCTTGCTCTACGAGGCGTATACCCGTGTGCTACCATAGCGCCCTGATGATGACGGCCGAGCGTATAGAAGAGCTTCGTGAGGAGGCGCTCTCTGCCGTCGCGTCGGCAGGCTCTACGTCCGATCTCGAATCCGTTCGCGTGAGGTACTTGGGCCGCTCGGCTGGGCTCACCGAGATAAAGAAGAGCATCCGGGATCTGCCTGCGGAGGCGCGCCGAGAGATCGGCGGGGCTGCCAATAGGGCCACTAAGGAGATCGAAACCGCTCTTGCCGAACGGCTCGAAAAGGTCGCCGCCGACGAGCGCGAGGATCGCTTGCGCACCGAAGCCGTGGACGTAACGCTCCCCGGCGTGCCGTATCCTAAAGGAAGCCTCCACCCTTCGATGCGGGTCATAGACGAGGTTGTCGATTTCTTCGTGGGCTTGGGGTACCGGGTCGCCGAGGGCCCCGAAGTTGAGACCGACTACTACAACTTCACCGCTCTGAACATCCCACCTGGCCACCCGGCGCGGGGTATGCAAGACACCTTCTTTTTGGACGAGGGGCTCGTCTTGCGGACCCACACTTCGCCGGTCCAGATCCGGACGATGCTCTCGCAGGAGCCGCCGGTCTACGTGGTTTGTCCCGGCAGGGTCTACCGGCGGGACTCTGATCCGACTCATACCCCGATGTTCAACCAGGTCGAAGGTTTGGCGGTAGATGAGGGCCTCACTCTGGGCCACCTCAAGGGTACGCTGACCGCGATGGCTCGCCATGTCTTCGGGGACAAGGTACAGCTCCGCCTCAGGCCCAGCTACTTCCAGTTCACCGAGCCGAGCGTTGAGATGGACGTGAGCTGCTTCGTCTGCGACGGCGAAGACCCCAACTGCAAAGTGTGCAAGGGCGCAGGCTGGCTAGAGATGGGAGGCGCCGGGATGGTCGACCCCGCGGTCCTTGCCGAGGTCGGCTACGACACCGAAAAATACACCGGCTTCGCCTTCGGGATGGGCCCGGACCGGATGGCGATGGTCAAGTACGACGTCCCAGATCTTAGGCTCTTCTTCGAGGGCGACCTCCGCTTCCTCCGGCAGTTCTAGTTTCTAGAAGGGGATAACCCGTGCGCGTTCCGCTAAGCTGGCTCCGCGAGTATATAGACTTCGATCTTTCGGCTGATGAATTGGTCGAACTCTTTTCTTTGCGTAGCCAGGAGGTGGACGGCGTAGAGCAGCTGGGCGTGACCAGCGGCGAGGTCGTGGTAGGAGAGGTTGTCGAATTCGGCCTACATCCTAACGCTGATAAGCTTAGCATCGCCAAGGTGGATCTCGGCGGACAAGAGGTCCAGATCGTGGCCGGCGCCTCCAACCCCTACCCTGGTGCCCGGGTTCCCGTCGTCTTGCCTGGCAGCATCCTGGCCGATGGGCGCAAACTCAAAAAGGCGAGGCTGCGCGGCCTCGAATCGTACGGGATGATGATGAGCGAGCGCGAGCTCGGAGTTTCGAGCGACCACGAGGGCATACTGCTCCTCGGCGACTCTTATGAGGTTGGGCATTACCTCGAAGACTACTTTCCTGTGCATGAAACCGTGCTGGATATAGACGTCATGCCCAACCGCCCTGATCTGTGGGGCATGATCGGGATCGCCCGCGAACTCGCCGCCATCCTCAGGACGATGTTCCGTACCCCCGAACCCCGGTTCGACACGAACGGAGCCCCCACCAAGGACTACGGCTTACGGGTCGAGGCCGAGGAGCTCTGCCCCCGCTACGACCTGCGCCGGATCTCGGACATTAGGCCCGGCGGCACGGCTCCACTCGAGATGCGCCGCCGTATCTATGCCGCAGGGATGCGCCCCGTCAACGCAACTGTCGATGCCACGAACTACGTTATGCTCGAAACCGGCCAGCCCATACACGCCTTCGACGCCATGAAGGTCAAGGAAGGTATCGTCGTTCGCCGGGCGCATCCTGGCGAGAGGATGACGCTCCTCGACGGCCAGACCCGAACCCTCGACGAGGAGATGCTCGTTATCGCCGATGAGGACCGCGGGCTCGTAATCGCCGGTGTTATGGGTGCTGAGACCGCCGAGGTCGGCGACGAGACCACCGACGTTCTCATAGAAGTCGCCACCTTCGCCGGGCGAAACATCCTCGAGACCTCTCAGCACTTGGGTCTTCGTACAGATGCCTCCGGCCGCTTCGAGCGGGGTCTCGACCCGAACATGGTCTCCTATGCGCTCGACCGCGTAACGGGGCTACTCGCGGAAAACACCGGTGGTCGCCCAGCACCCGACACCTTGAGCCACTATCCGGATCCCGTCGAGCCGTGGGAGGTGTCGCTCCGGCTCGAACGGGCTGAGCTACTGCTCGGGATGCCGGTGGAGGCGAACGAGGCGACGGAGAGGCTCGAGCTGTTGGGATGCAAGGTCCAGCGCGAAAACGGCCATCTCCTTGCTATGGTACCGACCTTCCGCCGGGACCTCCGGCGCGAGGCGGACCTGATCGAGGAGGTCGGGCGCCTCGTAGGCCTCGAAAAAGTGCCAGAGAAGCTCCCGAGAGTTCCGCAGCCCGGTGGCTTGACCCCGACGCAGCTCAAGCTCCGACGTCTCAGGTACCTTCTGGCGGACCTTGGGCTCGCCGAAGCCATAACTTACCCTTTTGGGTCGGATCGCTGGGATGACGATCTTGGTCTCAGGGACGGCGAACGGAGCTCTCTTAAGTTGCGCAATCCTTTGAGCGCGGAGGCGGTCAATCTGCGTACCACACTCCTGCCGGGCCTCCTCGACGCCGCGGCTCGCAACCGCTCCTTCGGTGCTCGTGGCGGTGCCCTCTTCGAGCTCGGACGGGTCTTCGAGCAGAAGGAACAGCCCCCGGAATTGCGCGAGGACGTCCTCCGCTACCGCCTGCTTGGCGAAACCGGGCCAGATGAGAACATCCCGGCGGACCTCCTCATGGGCGTTGCGGAAGCTCATAAGGTCGCGGGCCTCTTTGTGGGGACCGTACGTGCGCCCGGGTGGAACGTCCCCGCTTTGACGGCAGACTTCTTCGAGGCAAAGGGCATAGTGGAGCGGCTCGTCCCTGGTGCGATTTTCGAGCCGCGTCCCAAACCCTTTCTCCACCCCGGTCGCGCTGCCGCCGTGATGGCCGGGGGTGAGGAGGTCGGCTGGGTCGGCGAGCTGCACCCCGAGATGGTCGAAAGGTTTGGGCTGGAGGGATGGCCCGTCTCTGCTTTCGAGCTCGATTTCGAGATCACGGATCCAGATCCCACCCCGCGCTTCGCGCCGTTCTACAACGTGCCGGCTGTGTCGATGGACCTCGCGGTCGTCGTGAGCGAGGAGGTTAAGGTGGGCGACATGTTGGAGATCATTGGACAGTTACGCAGTCCGATCCTCACAGAGTGGCGCGTCTTCGATGTCTACGAAGGAGCCCAGGTGCCCGCCGGCAAGAAGAGCGTCGCCCTCAACTTTACATTTCAGGCCGAGGAAACCCTCAACGACGCAGTGGTCAAAGACGAGCTCGACCGTATCTCTGAGAGGTTACGCGAGGCCTTTGGGGCGGAGGTGAGGAGCGGCTAGGTTTCAGAGGCGCGCCACTCGTGCGCGCGGATCCTCATAAGAATCGCATCGTGGAGCGCTCCGTCGCGCCGGATCGCCTGCTCCATACAACCCTCTCTCTGGAACCCGAGCTTCTCGTACGCTTGAATAGCCAATTCGTTGAACTCGAAGACGCTAAGACCCACGCGCTCGAGGCCCAAATCTTCGAACGCGTACCGGAGGATGACCCGGATGGCCTCCGTGCCGAGGCCCTTGTTTCGGTCCCGCTCCTCGCCCACAATTATGGAGAGCTCGGCCGAGGCGTTCGCTTCGCTGATGTTCACCAGGCTAATCACACCGAGCGGCTCCTCCTCGCCCTCCCGGTGTATGGCGAAGGAGTCGTCGACGGCCGAACCCTTGCGGTCCTCGAAGAGCCGCTCGACCTCCTTCTGTCGCAGGGGCTCCGCCGCCCAGCTCGTGAGACGCCAGATCTCCTCGTCGCCGTACCAGCGGGCGTAGAGTGGGTAGTTGTC
>JALZFK010000005.1 GCA_030861585.1 Actinomycetota bacterium
CCACTTGCCAGGTCTCCTCCCCCGGCACCCCGATCGTCCTCAACGAGGGCGAGAGAAACCCCAAGGCCCCCTCTGGTGTAACACCCCGATTTGCAAGCACGCGGGCACAGGGGGCGTTCACACCCGCCTTCCGCGTAAGCTCCAGGACGATGTCCGCCTCGGGCTCAAGGAGCCGCCATCTCGCCAAACGGTTTCTCCCTACGACTTCAAAAGAACCGTGCAACCCACACCTTCATTATACCGACGCGCGGTTGACCTTATCCTCGAGATGACACTTTTTCGAACCGATAACTTTTATTAGCAGATGTGCCGTCTCCTTGCTAAGCGCAAGCTTATGACCAAAATCTTTCGAAAAATCTTCTTCGGAAGGGTTCCAGTCTGCCAAATTTCAGGATATCGTCGTAGTCGGTTCACCCCGGGCTAGAAAAGCGCAACACGTACCGATATGCCGCAATGGGTTACGACAACGTTCGCGCGTCCGCGTGTTGAACAAGAACGGGGCCACTGTGTTGTCGTGCAGCTACCGCCGGCGCACGCGTGTGAGAAAGGCCTCGGCCTCTTTGCGAGCCCATTGCCTTATCTCGGAAAGCTCTCCGGGGTCGGGCTCTTCTTTACCGCGCTCGAAGTACAGTATGGCGGTCCGTCCCATCGCCAGAGTGCCCGCGTAGCCGATGGCCCCGGAGGCCGCCCAGCCCACTACGGGCACGAGCTTCACGATCTGGCGGGACAACGCCCGCAGGCCGAATCCGGCGGCCAGCACCCCGAGCAGCTCCCGTGCCCGATCCAGCGATATCTCCTCGCCGTGTGCCGCGGCGATCCCTAAGACCATCCGGCCCTGGTTGGCGGTGATAGCGGGCATGTCGGCGCCCGGGATGGGGAGCGCCCCTATAACGCCGTTCTGTCGAGCGTTTTTGTGGATGATTTTCCAGCACACCGCCCGCCTGAAAATGGGATAGCCACGCCCCAAAGAGACTAGGTAGTCCTCGTGAAGAGAGCCTACGACGCGAGGCGCGAGCTCCTGGAGTACGATCTCCTCGGTTATGGCCGGGAGAGAGATCGCCTCTTCTGCGTCCTCGACGGCCTCGCCCGAGAGCCAAACCTCAACGCCCCTTTGGACGCCAGTGACGGTAGCCAGGATCTCGGCGCCTCCGGTGTCCCTCTGGGCACCTAGCAGGTCCGCGAGCCTTTCGGCCTCGGGTGTGCCGCCTACCACGGCTAGAGTCGCGTGCTTGCGAGCGGCCGCCCGGGATTCGTGGAAGACGCGATACAAGTTTCTCAGTCCCAGCAAGCAGCATCCCTTCTGTGCGTTGTCGTTGATCTTTGCCCCGTTTTGTATATATTACGCGTAAAGTGAGGCGAGAGTTTCGGGAGCGAGCCCAGAGGAGAAGTTGCAACCCCAACGTGACCTTAGGGACATAGAGGAGATTCAGGAACTGTTCGAGGCCGGCCAGGAGTCCGGAACGCTGGAGTCCAGCGAAGTCCTCGACCTCCTCCAAGAGGTGGACCTCTCGACCGAGGAGATCCAGCAAGTTTACGGCCTCCTTCGCGAACACGGCGTGGAGATCGTCGACGCGGAGTTCCTGAACGACACTCTCCACCGTGAGGAAGAGGACGAGCAACTCGTTGAGGAGGTTCTCGAGAGCGATCTTCGCGCCCGCTACACTGGCGACCCCGTCCAGATGTACCTGGACGAGATTGGCAAGACTCCCCTCCTCACCAAAGCCCAGGAAGTCTACTTAGCCAAACGCGTCGAAAAGGGCGATAGGAAGGCCAAGGCCCACCTGACACGTGCCAATCTGAGGCTCGTGGTCTCGATAGCCAAGAAATACGCCGGTCGCGGCGTCTCGCTCTTGGACCTGATCCAGGAGGGCAACATAGGGCTCATGAGGGCGGTCGAGAAGTTTAACTACCGCAAGGGTTTCAAATTCTCGACCTATGCTACGTGGTGGATCCGCCAGGCCGTTACCCGCGCCATCGCTGACAAGGGCCGCACTATCCGCGTCCCCGTGCACATGGTCGAGAAGATCAACAAATACTACCGGGTGCAACGGGCCCTAGCCGCCGAGCTGAATCGCGACCCCGACGACTACGAGGTCGCCCACGCGATGGAGGTAGAGGTCGAGGAGATCGCGCGGATCCGCCGCGTGAGTCGTCGTTCGATCTCCTTGGAGATCCCGGTCGGCGAGGATCACTCTTCGCAGCTCGGCGACTTTATCGCCGACGAGGAATCGGAAACTCCCCACGACCTCGCCAAGACCTCCCTCCTCAAGAGCCGGATGCAAGAAGCCCTTTACAGCCTTCCCGAGCGCGAACGTATGGTCCTTGAGTATCGTTTCGGCCTCACTGGCGGCCAGCCTAAGACACTCGAAGAGGTCGGCGAGCGCTTCGACGTCACCCGCGAGCGCATCCGCCAGATACAGCTTACGGCTTTGGCCAAAATAAAGAGCAGCCCCCACGCCGCGAGCCTGCGCGACCTGCTGGATTAACCTGTTCCAGGCGAGGCGCCTCGGGCACGCGCTATACTCCTTACCTTCTCGACCAAGGCGGTCGTCGAGTATCCGGGCTCGAAGGGCAGGATCTTTACCTCTGCCCCGATCTCCGCGGCAACCTTCGCCTCGGGCAAATCCTCGATGCGGTAGTCGCCACCTTTTACGTATACGGCGGGCTTCAGCTCGCGCAGGAGGCGTATGGGTGTATCGTCGTCAAAGATGACGACGGCGTCAACGGATCGGAGGGCTGCGAGCACGGCGGCGCGGTCTCTTTCGGGAACGAGGGGGCGGGCGGACCCCTTGAGCCTCTTGACTGAAGCATCCGAGTTGAGACCCACCACGAGCGCATCCCCCAAATTGCGCGCCGCTTGGAGGTAGGAGACATGACCGGGATGTAGGAGATCGAAGCAGCCGTTGGTGAAGACCACGCGCCCCCCCTCCTCGCGCACCTCGGTTATCCGGGACGGCACCGCGTAGGTGGGCTCATCAAGGGTCAAGGCTACGCGCCCCTTCGACCTCCGGGGGCTTCACCTGCGGGTATCCTGCTCCCCGCTCTCGCGCTCCTGGCGCGCCCGGTCTTCCTCGCTTTCGGCGCGGTTCGGGTTCCTCGCCCCGGCGCGGCCTAAGACGGAGATCAAGATCGGGATCGCGATGATGACGATGACGATGAGCCCGATAGCGGCCGCTATAGCGATACTCAACTAAAGTCCTCCTCTTACGCTAGAGGCTGCCGGGCTACCCTACCCGACAGCCTCTATACTATCCAAACTTCCGGCCCTCGGCCGAAACCCGGTCTTTCGCTGGTTTTATCGTATCTGGCCGCCCGACCCCCTCAGATCCAGCTCGCCCCGTTCGATTCTCTTGGCGAAGTTCTCGAGGTCCTCGCGCATCTCGCGCTCGGGGTTCGATACAACCTCGGCCGCGAGCTCCCCGACCTTGCCGCCGGGGGGATCGGCGTAGTTCATCGTCACGTCTATGCGGGTGCGACCGGTGGCGACCTCCTCGAAACGCACCTGCCCGGATGTATCGACCTCGCCCTCGATGCTTTGCCAGCCGATGCCGCGCTCCGGGCTCATCTCGGTGGTCCTAGCGTCATACTCGATGGTTGTGCCCAGAGGAGCGTTAACCTTCCAGTGACTAGTGTCGCCGGCTACACGCACCTCCTCGATGTTCCGCATGATCTGGGGGAGGTTCTCTAAATTCGACCAGTACGTAAAGACGTCCTCTAGCGGGGCCTGCACTTCGATGCTCTCGTGTACTCGCTGGGCCATGGCCTCTCTTTCTCTCGCCTGTGCTCTTTCGCTACCTCAGCGAGACATACCCGGACAAAGGGCCCTTAAACCTGATCCGGCCTCGTGACCCTGTACAAGAGTCCCCAAGCAGCGCCGAAGACGACGTGATCGACGATCGGCAAAAGCACCTTCGGGTCTTGCTGCTTCCACGGGGGCCGGTGGACTCCGGTGAGCGGCAGCCAGCTGGCCCACCCCGCTCCCCAGACCAGAACCCCTAAAGCCGAACCCACGGCCGTCTCTTCCGTTACCCCGCCCCGCCTCCGACGCAAAAGACCCAAAGCCATTCCGGTTCCGACGCCGTAAGCCAGATGCGCTAGCACAGTCAGGACGCGCCGGGCCTCGGGCGACCACTCCTCCACTACCCCGAGTTCCTCCAACCTCTCGACGACCTGCTCCGGTGCGGTGGTGCCCACCATATCGAAAGCGGCTAAAACCTTGCGGAACCCGGTCAGCACCACCGTACCCCCGAGCCCGCCTAAAGCCCCACGAAAGGCCCGATGTGACAAATTCATAATTCTCTCTCTACCCTTAAACCCAGCGCGTCACTCTTCCCGCAGAATCTCGAAGGCGCGCTCAAGCTGGGCGTCCTCCGCGAAGATTTCCTCCCTAGAGAGGCCCTTAGTCTCGTCTGGAGTGCGTGGTTGTTGATCTTCTTCGAGCTCGACTTCGACATCCGGCTCGATGCCGTCCCCCCGGATGAAGTCCCCGTTCGGGGTCAGCCACTCGGCGACTGCCAGCAGGATGGCCGAGCCGTCGCTCAAGGTGTGCTCGGCGAGCACGGTCCCCGTGCCGAAGGTCGTTTCGCCGACGAGCTTGGCCCGGTCGTTGTCCTTCAATGCTCCGGCCACAATCTCAACGCTCGAAGCCGACCCCTCGTTTACTAGGAGCACCAGAGGAACGTCGAGGGGGTCGTTGCCATCGGGGACGGTCATCTCCTCTTCGCCATCGATGTCTTTTCGAACGTAAATCGTGCTACCCGCCGGGAGGAAACGCGCGGCTACCCCCTCGGCTTGTTCTATCAGCCCCCCCACGTTGTCTCGGAGGTCTAGCACGAAACACGTTGCTCCGGCCTCCCGGGCCTCAAGCATTGCCTCGTCGAGCTTGGCCGCGCTGTTCTCCGAGAACGATACCAGCCTGAGATGGGCCATGTTCGTGTCGGGAATGAGGCTCCAAGAAGCGGTCGGCACCTCCAGCTCGGTGCGTTCGAGAGGGAAAGCGCGCTCCTCCCCGTCCCGGAGCATAGTCAGCTCCACCCGGCTCCCCTCCGGTCCCCTGACCTTCTCGCCAACCTCCTCCAAGTCCTCGTCCCGCACGCTCTCCCCGTCGACCGCGATCAGCACGTCCCCAGACTCGATCCCTGCTTCCTCGGCGGGTGAACCGTCTACGGGGGCCACAACGACGATCTCGTCGTCTTTGTTCTCGAGCCGGATCCCAACTCCAACGTACGTGCTGGAGACTACTTCGCGGTTCTTCTCGACCTCCTCAGGGGTTAGAAAGCGCGTGTGCCCCTCGTCGCCCAAGGAGTCGATCATCCCTTCTATGGCGCCGTGGGTCTGCTCTTCGGGGTCGATGGCCTCCTGATCGACGTAGTCCTCCCGGACGGCGTCCAGAGCCTCCACATACAGGTCCACGCTCTCCCTGTCCTCGGCAGAAAGGCTCGCCGGGCTTTGAGAGCGCCCATACAGGTACGCCGCAAGCACCAGCACGAGCATCATGAGAAGGAGGGCCATCCGTCTCACGCCGGCACCACGTCGATCCACCTTCGTTGGGGTGTCCCTCCACACGCCCGTGATTTTAGCCCCTCCGCTCACCGGCAGTTGGCTTTGGACAAAAGTTGGACGCGGCATAGAATATGCACGTGGTAATGTTCCGACAAATCTTCGTCTGCGCCACCCCGGGGGAAGGTAGGTGCGGGGCCAAGGGCGGCGGCGAGCTCTTGGAGAAGTTCCGCGAGGAGGTCTCTCGCTTGGGCCTTTCGCCGTCGGCCGTGCTCCGGAACGGCTGTACTCGCCGCCACGAGGAGGGGCCGGTCGTTTTCGTCTTCCCAGACGACGTCTGGTACACCCGCGTGCAACCCGAAGACGTGCCAAAGATCATCAGGAAACACCTCGCTCCCGCCGCGCCGGAGCGATCACCGCTCTGAGCCAGGCTGCTCTCGCGAAGGTCGAAAGGTTACTCAGCTAATTTTTCTTCTTTTTGCTAACGACCGACCGTTAAGGCTGACGCTCCTGGGTCGAACCCGAGGCGTCCCAGCGTCCGCTCCATCGCCCAGTCTGCTCCCGTCAGGATACGTCCGCGGCGGCTCTTCATATAGTACAGGAAGATGCTCCGGTAGAGCGCCTGAGCGGCACGGCCTTTAAGCTTCACGCCTAGAGGGTCTGCCACGGCGCTCTCGGGCCCGAGGCTTACCACGTAGCCCCGGTCGAAAAAGTCGAAGGGCCGGCGCCTCTCCTCCGGCACATTCCGGACCCTCGAGGCGATGTCACGGGCGGCGTAAGGGCCCTGCTGCACCGCGACGGATGCGGTCGGGGGCAGAGGACCGAGGCGCGGATGTTCGTATAGGCTGCCGTCGCCAAGAACGTAGACCTCCGGGTGATCGGGAAGCGTCAAATACTCGCTCACCCGGACCCTTCCCGTATCGTCGTGCTCCCCGGCCAGGTCCCTCACGAGCGGGTTGGCCCGGACGCCCGCTACCCACACGCGCGTCGCCGCGGGCAGCCACTCCCCACCGACCTCGACGCCCTCCTCGTTCGCCCCTGTCACCGTTGCGTTCAGCCGAACCTCGATCTTCAGACGCGAGAGCTCCTCTAGCGCCACCTCGTGGAAGTACGGATCCAGCCAGCCCATGAGTCGATCCGTTGCCTCTAGTAGCACGACCCGCGGTTCTGCCACAGGGGTCCGGATAGTGCGTTTCTTCAGGTAGTCGAAGAGGACGGCAACCTCGGCGGCCAGCTCGACCCCCGTTGCTCCGCCGCCCACGATGGCCACCGTTAGTCCCCCTGTAAGATTCTCTTCATGTAGAGCCGCTCGCCAAGCCTCGTTTAGCGAGCTGCGGAGCCTGAAGGCATCGTTTAAATCCCAGAAGGTCTGGAAGTGCCCGAAGAGGCTTTTGGAAGGAGGAGCAGCGACGCTACCGGGCGCGAGGACGAGGTAGACGTACTTTACGGTTCCAGACGACGTGAAGAGCCTCCTTGCCCGGAGGTCTACCCCGGTAACCTCGGCTCTCAAGAAACCGTAGGGAGCTTCGCCGTCGGGTGCTATCCGGGTACGGACGCTGTCGGGGTGGACCCGGCCGACGGCGACCTCGTGGATCAAAGGCGTGAACACGTACTCTTCCCCGCGATCCACCAGGAGTGTCTCGCCCGGCTTCTTTAACCCGGGCGGCAGGCTCTGCAAAAAAGAGGCCCCGGCGAACCCGGCCCCCACGACCACCACCCGGGCACCGGCTGGAGGCGCTCCTTCCAGTGGACGCGCGTTGTCCGTAATTTTTGTCGCGCTATTCATGCTTTACTCGGGTCGAGTATACCTTTCGGGTTCGCACGAAAGATAGGAGATGCTTTACAAAATGAGTAGAGCTACGTAGACTTTGTGCAACGGACCGGCTTAGGGGTTGCCGGGTAAAATAAAGCATAGGGGACCCATGGAAAGCGACTCGTCTCACGGAGCTAGAAAGGGGCCGTAGTGGCGAAGGAGGAGTTGGGCGTCGAGGAAATCATCCCGGGGCTCATAGTCAGGCACACCAACCGTCGGCTGGGGAAGCTCGAGGTCCCCGAGGCCTGCGAGCGTTTGATCTCGGGCAAAATCTCGTTTTCGGAGTTCGTGGACCAGGTCGGCGAAGGTTTTCGGGAGCTCCTGGACTTCATGATGGAGTACGACCTGCACCCGGGACGTCCCGCCGAGGTCCTTTACTGCGTGGACTGCCACGCCGAGCTCCACGGTCGCGATACTTTGCGTATCCAGCTGGGGAGACTCTACCGTTTGAGCGCTGTCGCGCGCGACCGAGAGGCCGATTAGAAAGACATAAGGCGCACTCCCTCCCGGTCACTATGCCCGTTTAGCGGTAGAATCCCTCTAGGCGGACCACTTTAGCGATGCTCTACGGAGACCAGAGAGGCCCAGCGATTGTGCGAGAAAGAGAAGGAGGACGCGAGCGTGGACGAGGAAACGCAGAAAAGGGCGATTATGCTCCTGTCGACCGGCATCGCCGCCATCTTGGCGAACCGCTTGTCCGACAGGTTCATAGATGTACCCGACGAGCGAGGGATTAAAGACGACGTGAAGGAAGCGCTCCTCAAGGCAGGCTTCTCCCTGGCCTCCACCATCATAGCTTCCGTCATCATCCGGCGCGTCGTAAGCACCCGCTGGGGTGCCTGAAGGGCTCGACTTAAAGGGTTAGGTGGGCCCTGACGAGCCCTCTTCAGCCAGCGCGGTTAGCGCTTGCCCTCGGGCTCCTCGTGGCCGGTGGGCTCCTCTTCTACGAGCTCGTCGGCGTCATCGAAGTCTTGGCCCTAGCACTCCTCATGGCGCTGATCCTGGACCCGGCCGTGAACCTACTCGTCCGTCTCAGGTTCCCGCGCTTTTTGGCCCTGTTGACGGTCTTGGGCGGGGTGGTGGTGGGTATCGGGTTCCTCGGCTCCATCGTTCTGCCAATCCTTCTGGAGCAGGGCGGCGATTTTCTGGCCCAGGCCCCCGGCGTGGCCCGCAGCGTGCAGGAGTACGCTCAGGGCCTCAGCGAGAGCTACCCGAGCCTCGCCGGTAGCGGAGGCGGCGCGAGCTTCGACCTCACTTCCGCCATTCAGGAGGTCATACAAAGAGCCGGGGAGCTCTGGAGCATAACCACCCGAGGGGCGGGTCTTCTTTTGCAGGCCGTGGGGGCCGTGGTTATGGCGCTGTACATGGTCGCCAACCCCCGACCGCTCGTAAACGGGGTGCTCGCGTTGTTCCCGCTCGAGAAGAGGGAACGGGCCGAGGAGATCCTCATGCTCATCAGGGAGCGGGTTTCGGGTTGGATCATCGGCCAGATCGCGGCGATATTATTGATCTTCGTCCTCACCTGGATAGGCCTCGCGGCTTTGGGCGTCGAGTACGCCTTTACATTCGCCGTCCTCACCGGCATCCTAGAGATAGTACCGTTCTTCGGCCCGATTCTCGCCGCCGTGCCCCCGACCCTCGTCGCCTTCGTAGACTCCCCTACTAAAGCCCTGGTCGTCGTCGTCATCTACGTAGCGATCCACCAAATAGAAGCGCACATCATCTCACCGATGGTCATGGCCCGGAGCGTACAACTCCACCCGGTCATGGTCATCTTGGCCGTCCTCGCCATGGGCGACCTCTTAGGGGTCGCGGGCGTCATCCTCGCCGTCCCGATCGCGGCTGTCGTCACCGTCTTGCTAGACGAACTCTACGTTAAACCTCTGGGCGCTGCCCCATCCCCCAAGGCTGTCGAAGTGCCCGACCACGAGGGCGAGCGTGAGGAGCCAGCGCCGACCTCTCGCTCTTCATGAGACACCCTCCACCCCTTCTTATAGCGCGGGTTAGGGACATTCCCATACAAGTCTTACGTGCCCGGGTAGGGGGGTTTAGGTTATTATTTCGCCCATGATTACCATTCTCGTCGCGATACTGTTGCTTATCGTCGTGTTCGTCGCGGCCTCGCTCGTGCTCTCGCGAGCGACTCACGAGGTGGGGAGCGCCCGCGACACCGAGTACCTAGAGCTCGAAGGGGACTGGATCCGCTACAGCGTTACCGGCGGGGGGCCGCCGGTCGTGCTTGTGCACGGCTGGCTCTCTTCCTCCAGAATATGGGATCTGCTCGTGGCCCGCCTCGCCCGGAACTTCACCGTCTACACCTTGGACCTCTCGGGTTTTGGCGACTCGGACAAGCCCATCTCGGGCTACGGCGTCCGTAACGGCAGTCGCCTGCTCTATGCCTTCTGTGCCCACTTCGGCCTCACGCATGCAGCCGTGGTCGGCCACGACCTCGGGGGGGCGATGGCCACGAAGCTCACCGCCGACCACCCAGATTTGGTGAGCCGACTCGTTCTCGTCGCCACACCGGCCGACGAGGACCAGATAGACTTGCCGACCCTCCTCTGGCTCGCCACCTTACCCGTAATCGGCTCCGTCTTCTATACGTTGGGCCGTTTTTGGAAGCCCCTGCGCAGGCTCTGGATGCGCCCGTTCGTCCTCGACCCCGAGGATCTCACCGAGGAAGTCGTGGACGACGCGGGTAATTCCACCCCGGCGGCGCTCTCCAAGACCCTAGGCGTGACGCGGCGTGAAATCTCACGGGGCAGGCTCGTTCGCCAGGCCGGAATCATAAAGGTCCCCATCCTCGTCATCGCCGGCGAAGAAGACCAGATTGTGGATCCCCAGGGGGCGAACGAATGGGCCCGGACGCTTTCGGCCGAAGTCGTCTTCTTGAACGAATGCGGCCACCTGCCGATGCTCGAACGTACCGGCGAGTTCAATGCGCAAGTCCTCGCCTTCCTAACCGGCGACCCCAGCCACCTCGATGCTATCCCCGAGCCCCCGGAGGAGATGACCGCGGAAGACGTTGCGGAAGCGCCCGAAGAACCGTCGCCTCCCACACGCTCCGAACCCGCCTCCCCAGAGCCCGGCACCACTGACCCCGGCGAGCCCCCGACCGTCACCCGCAAGCGGTACGGTGGCTACCCACCTCGCGACCGTGATCCGGGGAGAGTAGAAGCGAATCGCTCCGACGCACCCGACCCGACCGCCGACCAACACCTCGAGCGGTTCACCCCAACCGAAGGCGATGACGCCGAGAAGCGTCCCCGTTTCCCGGGCGGCTCCGGGGACGATGCGATCGTCCCCGACCTTCCCGAAAACCTGTTCGAGTGGCCCGATTCCTTGAAGGAATCCCGGCCCTGGAGCCGTCCCCACGAAACGGACCGGCAGGCTCAGGAGGAACGCAGCGAGGGCGCGGATCCCGAAGACCCGGAGAACGGCCCTCGCTCCTGATCCTGTAACGGTATTGCGCGATCTCCTCCAGAAAATCAGGGCCGCTCGGCGGTCTTTGACCTAGATTTGATGCTGCGCTGCTCCTCTACCACGGTACCTTCAGGCGCTGCGCTGCCCGACTCGAAGCCGAGACGTACCTTTCCTCCGGCTACAATTCTTTTTGCAAATACAGCCAGTTCTGGATGCCAAGGAAGTAACTGGTGAGGAGCGAGTGCTGGCGGGAGCTCTCCTCGTATCCATAGGTTTCGTAGAGCTTGAGAGCGGGGACGTTGCCACCGCTGACGTGAAGACCCGCGGTTTCTTTGCCGGAGTCGCGGGCCAGAGATTCCGCTCCGTTCAAGAGCGCCCGGGCCATGCCTCGATGGCGATGCTCAGGGGTGACAACAAGTCGTTCTATATAAGCCTCGTAAGGGGTGGCGTCGTAGCGGGGATAGGAGAGCAAGGTCGCGGCCCAACAGGCGCGTACGTAGCCTAGGTCTCGGCGCAAGGCTCTCCAGAGACCCCGCGTAAGGGCATTATCATCCGAGGTCCCGATACGGACGCCCACGCTCGCCGCAACCTCTGAGGGGGGACCTTCGACCACGAGAGAGGAGACACCACCCAAAGTGTGCTCCAGGCGCACCCATCTCTCCATGATCTTCATCGACCGGTCCATGTGGCGCCCGAAGATCGGGCGGAACTTGTCCAGAAAGCCCTCAACGACGAGCCCCGCGATCGCCGCATTGTCTTTAGGCTCCGCGGGGCGCACGATGAAGAGCTTCTCCTGCACGATTCACAATCTTATCAGAACCGCCGCGGTTGTTACTTTGCCGGAAGCTAACTTATGAGCCGCTTGCGCATGAAACGGACCGGGAGCATCGCCAGCACCGCAGTAAACACCAGGATCCAGGCCACGTCCACGAGCACGCTCAGAGAAGGCCCGGTGGCTAAGGCCCGGCACAAGTTCACGGCGTGGTACAGAGGTGTGAGCCAGGCGATTTGGGGCATGGGGGCGGGGAAGTCCTCTACGGGGAAGAAGATGCCGCTGAACAGAAAAAGTGGCGTCACAACGAGCGTAAAGTAATAAGCGTAGAGGTCTATGCTCGAGATCAAGCTCGTAAACAACGTCCCCATGACGCTGAACATGACGCCGACGAGCAGCAACACCGGCGGGATAAGAAGCGCCCAGAAAGAAGACACCAACAGCGCCTCCGGCGAGAACAAGAAGCTGAGTACCGTTATTACACCCAGAAAGCCTGTTCCATACAGAGACGCCCGCGTCCCCGCCCACAGGTACTCCCCGGCGACGATGTCCTCGGCGTTGACCGGTGTCGTGACGATGGCGTCGTACACCCGCCCGATCTTGAGCCGTATAAAGGTGTTGAACGTGCTCTCGAACGAGGCCGCGAACATGGCGTTACTCGCCAGAAGACCGGGCGCTACGTACTGGACGTAGGTCAGTCCGTTTATGCCACCCTCCCTAATGAACGCCCCGAGCCCCAGGCCCAGGGCCACTAGGTACAGCAAGGGCTCGAAGAGGTTCGGCAGCATGATGGTCTTCCAGGATTTGCGGAAAATCGTGGCGTTGCGCTGCCAGACCCGTAACGCCCCACGCGGCGAGGGGATGCTCACGCCACCCATCAGTCCACCAGCCTCCGGCCCGTGAGCTTCAGGAAAACATCCTCGAGGGTCGCCCGCCGGTAGAGGCTATTCTCGATAGGGACGCCGGACTCCTTGGCCTTACGCGTCACGGCGCCAGAATCCGAAGTATAGACGAGGAGCGCCTCGCCGATGCGGTCGACACCGTCGGAGGCATCCTCGACGATCGGGGCAAGCTCCTCCAGAGCTTCGGGGCTCGCCCGGAACTCCAAGACCTCGGGGCTGACGTGTTCCTCGATCAGGTCGCGCGGGGAGCCCTCGGAGATGATCTTGCCACCCTCCATTATGCACAGCCTGTCGCACAGCTGCGCCGCTTCGTCCATATAGTGGGTCGTGAGGATGAGGGTCTTACCCTCACTCGTCAGCTCCCGCAGCTTGTCCCACACCAGGTGCCGGGCCTGCGGGTCGAGGCCAGTGGTCGGCTCGTCGAGGACGACGAGTTCGGGATTGTTGACGAGAGCGCGCGCGACGAGGAGCCGGCGCTTCATCCCGCCCGAGAGCTGCTCGACCTGGGCGTCGGCCCTCTCGGAGAGTTGGACGAACTCCAAAAGCTCCTTTGCCCGCCGTTTCACCACTTTACGGGGTAAGTCGAAGTAACGACCGTAGACGAGGAGATTCTCCTCGACCGTGAGGTCCTCGTCGAGGTTGTTCTCTTGAGGAACCACGCCGATACGGCGCTTTACCTCCCGCTCGTGGCGCCGAACGTCGAGGCCCACGACCTTTAGCGTTCCGCTCGTGGGGACAGCGGCGCCGTAGATCATCTTCATCGTCGTGGTCTTGCCGGCCCCATTAGGACCTAAGAATCCGAAGCACTCGCCTCGGTACACTTCGAAGTTCACGCCCTTGACAGCCTCGAAACTCCCGTATTCCTTTTTTAGCCCTCGGGCGACCAACGTGGTCTTATCGGTGCATACCTTCTTCTCCAGACCCTTGTTCAAACGATCGACGCTCCCTTTATTCATCCGCCCTCAGGGCGGCCGCTTGCGCACCCAGCTCCGTAAGCGCCTTGGCGAGGCGCTCCTTGTTCTCTTTCGTGTTGAGCCAAGTCGAGGCTCCCGAAGGGTGGGGCAGAGGTATATATACTATCCCATCGCGCCCGAACTTCCTGCCAACGGCTTCCGAGAGGCGCGCTACCCCCAGAAGCTCCTTTACGGCAAGACCCCCGACCGGCACCACGACCTTGGGTCGCAAAAGCGTGAACTCTCGCAACAGGTGCGGGCGGCAGTTTCGGATCATGGCTCGCGAGGGTACCAAATCTCCACCGCCCTTCGCCTTGCCCGGGAAACACCTACTTACGGCCGAGAGGTACACCTCCTCCCGCGAGAGGCCGGCGCGTTCGAACCAGGTCATAAGCCTCTTGCCTGCCGGTCCGCTGAACGGCAGCCGGGTCATCACCTCCGTCGAGCCCGGCGCCTGGTCGACGAGTAGGATCCTGCTTTTCTTCGACAGTTCCACAACCGGCGTGTTGCCGCCCGAGGGGAAGCAGAGCGAGCAGGCTCGCACGTTCGCCCGGTGTTCCTCTAAAAGCTCCACGGCAGCAATAGTAACGCTCCCCTAAGATGAAGCTCGTGCGCGAAATTTCACCAAACCAGTTTTCGCGAGTTTCCAAACCCTTTTCACAAATCTCAAGAAATGCCGTAAATTGAGGTACCGTCCCTGACGTAGTGCTGCTAGAATCTCGCGCATGGCACTCTTAGAGAAAAAGCGGAACCAGGGAAAACGGTACCAGGAACGACGAGTTCGTAAGCGGTTATACAAGAAGCGTCGGCGAACAGGTCTTTTCGTATTCGTCGGGTTGGTCGTTCTCACCCTCATAGCATTGGTCTTTTTCGGCACAGACCTCGCGCTGCGGCCGGACGGCAGCGTCATAGATCGGGTCGAGGACCCGACCGGCGCCGCAGCCCCGGACGCCGTCTTTGAGGGAGGAGCGAACGAAGGAACGGACGAGGAGGAAACGACGGAGGAGGAGGGGGAGGAAGCTGCGCCCACCCCACCGGACGATCCCACCCTGTACCTGACCATACCGAAGCTGGGGATATCTAGCGCCGTTGTGGTCGATGGTGAGGCGGGTTTGGAACTTGGCGCGCAGCACCTGGAGGGGACGGGGTATCCCTGGCAGAAAGGCGCCAATGTCTACATCGCGGGCCACCGCGTCGGCTGGCCGGGGACCGGCAGCGACCACATCTTCTACAGCTTACCCTCCATGTCGGAGGGTGATGAGATCACCCTCCACGATTCTCTCGGTCAGGAGTACACATACCGGGTCAGCAAGGTCTTCGCCGTTACGCCCTTCGACATGTGGGTGACGGAGCCGGTCGCGGGAAGGGATATGATTACGCTGCAGGTCTGCACCGAGTCCCCCGATGACTGGTGGACCATAGGTCCTAGTCTCATGAGCTCGGGACCCGATTCGGGGCGGTTGATGGTTCAGGCAGACTTGGTCTCTTAAGCGCCGTAAGAAGGCAACAGAAGGGGTGCCTCGACCGAGGC
>JALZFK010000044.1 GCA_030861585.1 Actinomycetota bacterium
TTTATCGCTATGACCGAGTAGGCGTGGGCGGCAACCTTGCGGTTTGCCTTGTGCGCTTCCTCGACGCCAGCGCGCATCTCCTCGACGGTGAGCTGCGGAGAGCCCGGCTCCTCGGCGTGACCGTAGATCCCACCGGAGGCCATGACCTTGATGCACGTCGCCCCCGCCTTCATTTCCTCGCGCACCGCCTTGCGTACCTCGTTCGCCCCGTCGGCCTCGCGCCCCAGGAACCAGCCGTGCCCACCGGTCATGGCGATGACTCGGCCTGCGGCCACGACCCTGGGGCCCGGTAATACGCCCTGCTCGACGGCGTGGGCTACGTCCACCGACAAGCCATCGGTCGCCCCGACGTCACGAACGGTGGTGACGCCCGCCTCGAGGTGCAGAGCGGCGTTTTGGGCGCAGCGGAGGGCTGTTAAGGTGCGTGACTCGCGCGCGACCATTTCGTGAGGTTCGGCAGAGGCGCCCCACACCAGATGGACGTGGGTATCGATCAAACCGGGCAGGAGCGTGGCGTCGCCGAGTTCTATGACCTCCGTATTGGACGATAAGTCTGTCGCCGGTCCGACAGAGCCTATGCGATCCTCTTCGACGATGACCGCACCGTCTTCGATAGCTCGTGCAGACTTGCCGTCAAAAATGCGGGCTGCCTTGTATGCTTTCGTCACCTTTCGCCCTTTCTTCCGTCGAGGATAGGACCTCCGCCGGGCTGCTCCGAAGCCGGCCCGGGGACGGCCTCTGCAAGTATTTCGGATATTATTCCTACCACGTGTCGCGTGGCGGCACGCCGAAGTCTCGTAAGCGAGCAGAACACTGCTCAGGAAGGTCGCTCTCGCCAGGAGCAGGACCACGGTCGCCAGAGTGTTTCTCCAGTCGGTCTTCGCCGTAGCTGCCGGAGAGCGTCAGAAAAGCTTGGGATGGGTTATCATGAGAGCCCTGGGGAAGGAGGAGAGCAGTGGACGAGAAGGATACGAATCGGATCAACAAGGTTACCGAGGAGCTGACAGAAGCTGCCCGGGAGTCGTACAACGCGGCCGTGGATCGGGCCTTTGCCGCCCAAGAGAGCAGTATGAAGCTCACCCAGAGCTTCTTTGAAGACTGGGCCGACACGCTACAGGACCAGGCCGAACTCAACCGCCACACGCTGCAGAGCTTGGCGGAGTTGGCCCGGGAGCAGCGGGAGGTTTTCCAGGAGCTAACCCGAGAATCGCTCCACGCCTACGACGGCTTCCTCGACTCTTTGTTCTCGTACTACAAGGAGGCAGTGGAGCAACCCGAAGAACCCGGCACAGATCGTCGTTAGATCCGGCGACGGTCTTTGACGGCTTCCCGTAGCCGGTTTCGAGCACGGTAGTTGCGTCACGTCAATCTGTGTCCAGAAACCGATAAAGAAGCTGAGGAACGTGGGCCAGAGCTCGAGCAGCCTCCGCGGGAGCTTCGTCGTCAGGTCGGCCGTTGTCCGGGGACCTCGATGTTTAGGACCGGCAGGGTGATGCCGATGGCGAAAACGGCGTCGCTGAAGTAAACGCTGCGCTAGATCTCTGTGCCGCTCTTGATACCTCGATTTTCCAGGTCGATCATGCTTTCTGCTCCTCTCTCCTCGTAATCCCGGCATTCTAGGGCTGCGCGATAGTCTATGATTAGGGCTGTGTGCGGCACCAGCAAAGATGGTGGCGAGGTAGGGGAGAGGTTTGCCTACGAGGATTTCGCGGCGCGGCTGCGAGAGGCAGTAGCGCAGCCGCTCGACGGGTGGCGCGAGGTGTACGAGAGTTTTTCTCCCGTGGACCTGAAGACGGGCGAGCGCCATCCGCGGGTACCAGAGCCCGGCGAAGACTATCGGCAGGCGGCAGTATTGGTGCCGGTACTGCTCGAGGAAGAAGCCCAGCTCGTCTACACAGCCAGGAAGGACCACCTCCAAGATCATGCCGGACAGATATCCTTCCCCGGCGGGAGCCCGGAACCGAGGGATGAGTCGCTCTTGGCGACGGCCTTGCGGGAGGCTGAGGAGGAGGTAAACCTCCGGCCGGATCTGGTGGAGGTGATCGGGGAGCTCGAGGAGATGTACATCCCCCCCAGTGGCTTTCTGGTGAGGCCGTTCGTGGGGTTGTTGCAGCAGGAGGCCGAGCTGAGTCTCGATCCCGAGGAGGTCGAGGCGATCTTTTGCGTCTCGCTAGAGGAGTTGATGTTGCCGGGCTCGTTCAAGAAGGTGGTCTGGGAACGCGACGGCCGCCCTCACGAGGTGCCCGTCTTCGCAGTTGCCGGGCGTGAGATCTGGGGTGCGACCGCAGCTATGACGGCTGGGCTCCTCGCCCGCCTAGGCTGGAAGGTAAGGGGCATCACTAAAGCAGAAGACTGATCTCTATCGGCAACCATAGAATTTGCGGTGAATACTCCGCGGTCGCCACAACCGTTTCGCGTTCAGCACCGTCGTTACGGGATTCGTTGCCATAGCCCTTCTCGATGCCCTCGACCCCGCGCCCTCATCGCCGTACCAATGTCGACCGTACGGAGGCCGGCAAAACCTTCGCGCACCTTACCTCGCTTCCTTGAGCGCCGAGTGGCATCTTCGCTACTACGAGCTCTCCCTATCACGGACGAACGAGGCCGGAGCGGCGTCGAAGCCGAGCTTCACTGCCGCTTTGCCTCCCAGGTCGAGGAGTACTGGCGTACCTAAAACCAGAACCGCTCGCGAGCGCGAGATTCGATCCATCAACATCAAGGGTAGAGCTCCAAGCACTCGAGCGCTTCGAGCGCCCGAAGATAGTTGTTGCCGAACCCCCTGGAACGGCCTGTTATCGGGCTACGTAAGGAAGACGGTTATTGCCCACGCCCACCTTACGCGCCTCCGTGACGGGCTTAGGCCATCTGCTCCGAAGAACCCTGCCCCTCCGCCCAGGTCTTCGAGCTCTCACCAGATGTACGTGGGGCAAAATGTGGGGTTTTTCGGGCTTGGTAGGCAGATATCCACAACATATTGTGGATAATACGGCGAGAACGGTGGATAAGTGGAATAGGTGTAGCAAGATAGAACAACTTCGGTTTATTGGGTTGCTTGTGCACGAGTTCGAGGGGAGCGGAGGGTGCGGTGGAAAAGACGGGCGGCGCCTTTACAATTAGAGGGCGTAGACGCGATAAGTGACAAGAGGTGAGAGAGTGATAACCGAAGAGCGCGTGCTAGACCAGTTGAGAAACGTGATCGACCCGGAGATTGGGATGGACCTCGTGGAGCTCGGGCTGATCTATGACGTGGGCGTTCATGACGATGGGCGCCACGTGGACGTGACTTTCAGCTTGACGAGTCCGATGTGCCCGGTGGGGGACTTGATCCAGGAACAGGTCGAGACCGAGACCTTGAGCATCGAGGGCGTCGAGACCGTTAACGCCCAGCTTACCTTCGAGCCGATGTGGAGCCCGGACATGATGAGCCCGGCCGCCAAGCTCTTCTTCGGTCGCTAAGGCCCAAAGGTATTACGGGGAGCGCTGGATATCCCGGCACCCCTTTCTTCGGCACAGTGGGGATCAAGGGCTTGCTGATCGACCTGGATGGTACCCTTTACGTCGAGGGCGAACCGGTACCTGGGTGTCGCGAGGCGCTTACGAAACTCCGGTCTTCCGGTCTCCTCTTACGCTTCGTTACCAACACCACCCGCAAACCTCGTCGCGAGGTGCTTCTCGGGCTTCGGCGCATGGGCTTCGAGGCCGAAGAGGCGGAGATCTTCACCCCTGCCAGGGCCGCCGCCCTAGTGCTCCGCAACCGGCGCTGCTACCCGCTGGTGGCAGACTCCCTCCTCGAAGACCTCGAAGGGGTGGTACCCGACGACGAGTCCCCGGAGTACGTGCTGGTCGGGGATCTCGGCGAGGGTTTTACCTACGCGCGCCTGAACGCCACGTTCCGCCACCTCATGGGCGGGGCAGAGCTACTCGCGCTGCAGAAGAACCGCTACTGGCGCCGGGAAAATGGGCTCTCTTTAGACGCCGGACCGTTCGTGGCCGCCCTGGAATACGCCAGTGGGAAGACCGCCGCTGTTGTCGGCAAGCCTGAAAAGGAATTTTTCCGGCTCGCGCTGAAGGACATCGGGGACCTAAAGACCCAGGAGATCGCGATGGTCGGCGACGACCCGGAGGCCGATGTCACCGGGGCGAAGGATGCTGGGCTCAAGGGCGTGCAGGTGAAGACGGGCAAATACGTCGCGGATGCGGAGATCGGCGGTGGAGCTGACCTCGTACTGGAGAGCTTCGCCGGGTTGCCGGAGGCTTTGGGGCTCTGAGAGGAGGAGCATGAAGGTCAAGGACGTAGAGGTGCGAACAAGCGAGCGCTACGAGTTCGTCTCCATCACCGAGGAGGTGAAGAGTGCCGTGCGGGAGTCTGGTGTGGAAGAGGGGTTATGCGTAATATCCGCGGCTCACACGACCGCGGCCGTCACGGTCAACGAGGATTACGACCCGGACGTGCCTCGGGACCTGGCCGCCGCTTGTAAGGCGCTCATCAGTGGACTCGACGTGCGTTTCGAGCATGTCGAGGGCAACAGCGATTCGCACCTTCTCACCAGCCTCTTCGGGCAGTCGCAGTGCCTTCTGGTGCGGGGCTGGGAGCCGGACCTCGGGCGCTGGCAGGGCGTTTTTCTGGCCGAGTTCGATGGTCCGAGGAGTCGGACCGTTCACGTCGCTGTCTACCCGGCCTGAGTTTCAAGCAGGGACAGCGCTTCGGTGTAGGGTTTCGCGACGTTTAGTTGTTTTGTGCCGTCTGCTAATATGCGACAGCGGACGTGACGACGTAGGCTGCGTTTGGGGAGAGCCGATTCTTAGGAGGTCTTATGGGCAGGTTGTTGAAGGGTGGTCTCGCACTCGGTGGGACCGTTTTGGCTTTGGGAGCGCTGCGGCGGGCACTTAATCCCGAGCCGAGGTACGCCGCCTGGGAGAAGCCTCCCTACGAGAATTTCGAGAAGAAGGTACTCATCGTGGGCGGCGGCTTCGGTGGCTTCACGGCCGCCAAGGAGCTCTCCAAGCTCATAAAGGACCGCGACGACGTTGGTATCCTCGTGATGGCGCGCGACAACTTCTTTACCTTCTGGCCGATGGTGGCGACCATCGTCAGCAGCGACACCGAGGCCCACAACGTCGCCCAGCCGTTGAGGCGCTCCTTGGTAATGGCCGGGACGAGCTTTAGGCGGGCGGAGATCACGGGGATAGACCACGAGAACAAGCTCGTGCAGGCCACCGGCCGGCCCGACGGCGAACTGGAGGTTCCTTACGACCAACTCGTGCTCGCCTTAGGCGGCGAGCCCAACTTCTTCGGCATCCCCGGCGTCGAGGAGTACGCCCTCACCATGAGGGGCGTCGAAGACGCCGAGCGCGTCCGCAACCGGGTGATCGAGCGCTTCGAGGAGGTCAGCCTGATGGGGGGTGGGTGGCCGGAGTCCAAGCTCACCTTCGTGGTTATCGGCGGGGGCGCGACCGGCGTCGAGACGGCCTCGGAGCTCTGGACCCTGGTCCACGAGGTCTTAGCATCCGATTATCCCAACATAGACCCGCACCGGGTCAGAATCTTCCTGCTCGAAGCCATGGACCATATCTTGCCCGAGCTGGATCCCGCTCTCAGGCGTACCGCCCGTAGCCGGCTCGCCAACCAGCGCATCGAGGTTAGGACCGAGGCTCTGGCCGAGGAGATCACCGCCGAGTGCGTCAAGCTTAAGGGCGGCGACGAGATACAAGCGGAGAACGTGATCTGGACCGCCGGCAACCGCCCGAACGCTGCGATCTACGACCTGGACCTACCCATCGACGAGCAGAACGGCATAAAGGTCGACGAGTATTTCCGGGTGGAAGACCACCCCGATATCTGGGCGATCGGGGACTGTGCCGCCATCCCAGACATCCGCGAAGAGAACGGCCAGATCATCCCACCGAACGCCCAGGCTGCCACTCAGGAGGGTAAAACCCTAGCCAAGAACGTGCTCGCCGCTTTGGACGGCGAAGAGCTGGAGGCGTTCGAGTACAAGCCGCAAGGCCAGCTCGTCGAGCTCGGGAGCGACTTCGCGGTGAACGAGGTGATGGGGGTGCAGTTCACCGGGCGCCTGGCATCGATCTTCTGGCGCTTGGCTTACCTCACGAGGCTCGACAGCCCCCAGAGCGGGGCCCGGATGGTGACGGACTGGATCGTAGGCATTTTCGTGCGACCTGCCGTCACCCAGTTTCGCGATACCCCCAGTTAGTAGTCCCGGCTTTATCTTCCGCGCCCCTTGAGCCCGCTCTCGAAAGGTGCTAGGTTGGCCGGGTTCTGAAGTACGCGACCACGGTGAAGGGTGGGCTCCAAGCGGTGATGGAACGGTACGCTCTTTTGGCCGCCGTCGGCTACCTAATAGGCTCCATACCCTTCGGCCTCTACGTTGCCCGTTACGGCCGTGTAAGTGGGGGCCTCCGAGCAAGTTCCGGAGTGGCCGTCGCTCCTCTGGAACTGTATCGGCGTTCCGAACGGGACCGGAGGTTGGCTGGCGCGGCTTTTTTGCTCGAACTCCTTAAGGGGTTCCTGCCAACGTTCACGGGCTACCTGACTTTGGGGACGCCCGGGGCGCTCAGCGGTGGGTCGGCGGCGCTCGTCGGCCATAGCTTCCCGTTTTTCGGTCGACTGCGCGGGTCGAACTCGCTGGCGCCGCTGTTGGGAGTCCTGTTTGCGGTCTACCCGGTGGTGGTGGTGATACTGGGCATGGTATGGACGGCCACGCTCGCGGCTTGGCGGTACGCATCTCTTGCGGCCCTCGTCACCGCGGCGGTTTCGCCGCTAGCGCTCGCCGCCCTCGACGTTGGGGGAGGTTACGAGAACGCGCTCGTCTTGGCTGCAGTCTTTTGGTCGCTTTTGACCTTCTTCGCCCAGCGCGAGAATATCCGCAGGCTCATAAGCGGACGGGAGGCGAGGATCGACGCCCCTGTCGGCGACGAGCGCGGCGAAG
>JALZFK010000047.1 GCA_030861585.1 Actinomycetota bacterium
ATAGCCTGCCTCACCCACCAAGTGGCGTATGTCGAAAAGCGATTGCCCAGTTCGGGGTCGAACTTCTCGACGGCGGTCATCAAACCGATGTTGCCCTCCTGGATGAGATCCTCGAAGGGCAGCCCCATCCCGCGGTACTTCTTGGCCACCGAGATCACAAGCCTCAAGTTCTTCTCTACGAGCCTTTGACGAGCCTTCTTGTCGCCTGCCTTCGCCCGCTTGGAAAGCTCTATCTCCTCAGGATGGCTTAAGAGCTTGCCCTTATCGATGCGTGCGAAGTAATCCGGCAGTAGTTCCGGCGCCTCCTCCTTCATCCGGACTCCGCGCCCACTGGTGGATATCTCACTCAACACATGCCTCCCGGTACGACTCTTTTATTTGCTGCCATATTATACTATGTGTAGTATAATATTGTCAACTTATTAGTATATAAAATTAAAGTATAGGAGCAAGGGCTCGGGAAGTTAGGGAAGATGAGCAAGCGAAGCTACAACCAATATTGCGCGGTAGCGCGCGCGTTGGACGTGGTCGGGGAGCGGTGGACTTTGCTGATAGTACGTGAGCTGCTTATGGGTCCCAAGAGATTCAAGGACCTTTTGGAGGGGTTGCCCGGGATCGGGACGAACCTCTTGGCCGCGCGGCTCAAGGATCTGGAAGGGTACGGGGTCGTGCGCCGCACGATCTTGCCGCCACCCGCGGGATCGAGGGTTTACGAGCTGACCGAGCTGGGCCGTTCGCTGGAAGCGGTCCTCGTGGCCCTATCGCGGTGGGGGTCAAAGTTCTTGGGTGATCCTAGTCAGGAGGAAGATCTCAAGCCGGCTTGGGCGATGGTAGCGATGCGATCCGCCCTTAAACCGGAAACGGCACACGAGGTCGAAGAGACCTACGAGTTCCGCGTCGACGAGGAGGTATTCCACGTGCGGGTCAAAGAGGGCGCGCCCGAAGTCCTGCAGGAGCCTGCCCTGGATCCGGACCTTGTCGTTAAGGGTAGTACTCAAGCCCTTCTCGCCTTAGCCGCGGGGCGGTTAGAAATGACGGAGGCGTTGGAATCAGGGAGAGTCCGGATCGAAGGAGATCAAGCAACCTTGGCGCGATGTGTACAGATGTTCGGGCTATCCAATACGGTAGAAGAAGAGGCGGAGCCGGTAGAGGAAGAGGCAGAGCACGAGGACAACGATATCCTCAGAGCTTCTGAGCACCTTAGTTGAGGGCTCTCGTGCCAAAGAGACAGGCGGGTACTCCCTAGTGCCTGTAGAAAGCCCTCTTGCCTCGCTCGGTTTCGAACGTAGAGGTACGGCCCCCTTCGCCACCACCCCGCCTCCATAGACGAACACCGGCAGCTGCTCCTGGCTTACCTATTGCCTGTACGCGGCGTCTACTCAAACCACGAGCATTTCGTACCGTCTGGAGATGATCCTTCGGCTGCCGGTGTAAAGACACCAACCGACGTCAGCGCTTGTACGGGTAGTGGCGGGCATACTCCGCCATGTCCTCGGCGATCAGCTCCTTCTCCGTGGCGATATACCCCTCAATCGCGCGCTTGAAGCCCGGGTGGTGAATCTCGTGGGCGCTGTACGTCAGGCACGGGAGGAAGCCGCGCGCGAGCTTGTGCTCGCCTTGGGCGCCAGCCTCGAAGAGCTTGAAGTTCCGCTCGATCGCGAACTCGATCCCTTGGTAGTAGCAGAGTTCGAAGTGCAGGTTGCGCCGCTCTACGGCCGCACCCCAATAGCGGCCGTAGAGGGTCCGGCCTTTGAAGAAGTTGAGCGCGCCCGCGACCGGGCAGCCCGCTTCGGCATCACGCGCGAGGACCAGCAGGATGCGGTCACCCATCGTCCGGAAGACCTCGGCGAAGAATGCCTCGTTGAGGTAGGGAACCCCCCACTTCCTGTCAAGCGTGCCGGTGTAGAACCGGTACATCCTCGCCGCGTGCTCCGGAGAGAGCTTCTCCCCGGTGAGACGCTCGACCACGAGGCCCTCGCTTCCAAGCTGGCGCCGCTCGCGTGCGACTTGCCGGCGGCGTTTGCCTTCGAGCGCGTCCAGGTAGTCGGAGAACGCGCCGTAGCCGCGGTTGCGCCAGTGGAATTGCAGCGAGTGGCGCACCGCGAACCCGCGCTGTGCGAACTCGTCGAGCTCCCACTCGGGGAGGAAGAGCGCGTGCGACGAGCTGACCCGAAGCTCGTCGCCGAGCCGCTTCGCCGCGTCGAGCAAGGCGCGTGTCACCGTAGTGCGGTCAGCGTCGGCCCGTACGAGGAGCTTAGGACCGGTCGCGGGCGTGAACGGCACGGCAGAGACGAGCTTCGGGTAGTACGGAAGCCCGTGCTCCCGGTACGCCCGCGCCCAATCCCAGTCGAAGATGTATTCGCCGTAGCTGTCCGTCTTGAGGTAGAGGCAAAGCGCACCGAGGACACGCCCTCCGTCCTCGCAGACGAGGTAAACCGGCGACCACCCACTCGCGCCGCCGATACTGCCCGAGCGCTCGAGCGCACGCAGGAACTCGAAGTCAAAGAACGGAAAATCCTGCGACTCCAGCACACGCCACGCCGCCTCGTCCACCTGCTCGACGCCAGAGAGCCGCTCGACCCGCATCGGCTTAGTGCCCACCCGGCTTTGACGGCAAGAGACCGACCAAGACCCTCTCCCTTGAACCGGAGCCAGGGAGGCGATCGGGCCTCGAGTAGAGCCCTGCGAACCGCTCGGTGCCCTCGCCCAAATCACCCCGCGGTGACGTTCGAGCGCCGGTTCTTGTCCTCGAAGGCATCCTCTCGCCACCCTTTGGCGGAAGAGGCAAGCTCCTGCACGCTCCTTCGGGAACAGGACCCTCGCCGAGCTCGCGGTGCAGCCGAGTGCCGCGGCGCTCGAAGTGCTTGATTCCGGTTACCAACACCCGGCTGTCGGGGGCACGCAGATCGACGAGCCAGCCGACGCGCGAGGTCTTGAAATCGAGCTTCGAGACTCCGAGCCTACCCCTCGCGCTCGTGCGGTCTTCCCCGCAGCAGAGCACCTGTTGCCTGGTGGAAGCCGTAAGCAACTCCTGTGCAGTGTTAGGAACAACTATAAGTATTCTACTCGTACCCACTCTGGGCTTACCCTGACC
>JALZFK010000012.1 GCA_030861585.1 Actinomycetota bacterium
GGTCGAGGGCGACCCAGTTCGGGGCGAGCCCGATCGTGCCGCCGAGCTCAGGCGACTGCGCTATCTGTTCGAGAATCGTGTACGAGGAGTCCACGAGCGCGCTCCAAGGGTGGTAGGGATCGGTCTCGGCGAAGATCTTGTAGGCGTAAGGCGAGAGGTACGACGGGTTGACCACGGGCCGAAACGTGACGCTGTCTCCCCGGGCCCAGTCGCCAGCGACCACCACCCGCTGGCCGCCCACGAAGGCCGTCTCCTGCGCCCAGAGGTCGTAGAGGATTTCCACGGCCTCCTCCCTGTAGGCCGCGTCGCCGAAATTCCTGGCTGCGAAGAGGAGGGCTAGAGCGGCGTCGGTGTCGGCGTCCGCGGCGGAGTTAGGGTCGGCAACGCCCAGTCCATCATCAGCTGTCTCCCCATAGTTCCAGGCGAGCAGGCCGTCGCCGCGCACTTGGAGGTTCTTTTGGGTCCAGCTCCAGACCTTGTCGAAGGCTTCTTGGTCGTCCATGTAGACGGCTCGCAGCATCGTATAGGCCTGAGCCTCGGAAGTTGTGAGGTCGCCTGCCTTCGGGTCCACCACCCGGCCGTCTTTGATGAAATGCTTCTTGTAACTCGCCCAGGCGTTCGCGAGGACGGGGCTGTCGGGAGCTTGTACCTGGTGGAGATTGCGAACCCGTAGGATCTCCATCTCCCAGTTTTTGGAGGAGAAGGTCTTTATGCTGTCGGAGTTCTTCCGCGCTTCGTCCACCAGCGACAGGTCTCGGCCGTCAGCCTCCCCGTCGATCCAGGCGTATTTCGGGTTAGTGGTCGGGCTGTGAAGTAGGTAGTCGATGTTGCCGGGATCGTTTTTAAAGACCCTATCCCGGATAGCGGGGTCCTGCAGGGCAGTCAGGGGATAGTGGGCGTCCTCGAAGGGCTCGTCGCCGACGAGCTTCTCGGTGCGCAGGTCGACCCAAGGATAGGCGTCCATGAGGATAACGCTCTCGTTCGGGAGGTTCTCCGCGATCCAGCGAGCCGCCGCGCTTTGGGAGGAGGTAGCGTCGCCCGTAAAGTTGGCACCGTTGGCCGGCACCGCTCCGATCACGAGACAGACCACGAACCCTAAAGCTGCGAGCGCGGCCGGGCGCCTCAAGGTCCCCCACCGGCCAAACTGCCGCCGAGAGGCCCAGTCCAGTCCGTGACCGGCGAGGAGGCCCAAAGAGAGTGGCAGGAGCGCAAGGAGGGGTATGACGTAGAAGTGGAGCACCACGCCGCCCCTCCCAAGCAGGAACACGAAGGAGAGGGTGAGGAGCGAGACGCCGAAGAGGAACCGGTCCCGCTTGTAGAATAGCAGACCCACAGTCGCGGCCGCGAGACCGCCCAAGACGAGTAGGGTGTCTGCTTCTATCCACTGGCCAAAGAAGGTGCGGAAGTCGCTCTTAGGGGAGAAGATAGACGAGGCCCCGCCCCCGCGGGAGGCCTGGTATCGAAAGGTCTCAAGCAGGCTGACGTGAGGCTCGGGCGAGCTCCAGAGAACGCCCGGGGGCAAGAACTCGTCCTTGAGGAGCGCGAGCACCGCAAAGAGGGACATCGCGAAGGCGGCGACCCCGCCCCAAAGGATCACGGCGAAGTCTCTGTGGGTGATGCGAACCTTCGCATAGGCGAGGTAGAGCATGCCCGGCAGGAAGACGGCCATGATCTCTTTGGACAGAAAGGCGAGCCCGAAGGCGAACGCGCTTAAAACTATGCGCCCCAGGCGCCCCTCGGCTGCGAGCAGCGCGAAGAGGGAGGCCAAGAGCCACAGCGTGGCGACGTTGTCGAGCCACACCTGACGGTGCAGGCCGACGCCCAGGGGCGAGACGGCGAAGACGACCGCGGCCAAGAGGGCGGCCGGGACGCTTTCTGTCGCCCGGCGGACGATCAGGAAGATCAAAAGCGTCGATAGCACGGCCACCACCAGCATCAGCGCGCGGCCGGTGTTCACCGAGGTGCCGAAGGCTAGAAAGCCCCCCACTAACTTAGCCCAAACCCCGATTTGAAACCACCCGAAGGGAGGATGGTCGTAGGTGTAGGTGTAGTAGGAGAGGTTGCCCTGCTCGAAAAGGGCCCACGCCGAACCCATGTACGTCCCCTCGTCGGGCTCATAGTTAGGAAAACGGAACATGTTGAACCCAGTGAAGAGGGCGGCGACGAGCAAAACTGTACCGATAGCCAAGCGCTCGATCACCCGAGACGGGAGGCCCTGCAGTGCGTCGGCGACGGCCCGAAATCCGCGGGAGAACCCTACACCCCACAGGGAGGATCCTGGTTTGCGGCCAGAACCCGAGATGTCCTTCACGCCTTCACCGGGGCGCTTCTCTAGCTTGTGTGTACGTTCTCTTAGACTCCGTGCTAATTCCAGGGGTTTTCTCCTCTGAGTGGTTTCTCGGGCCGTCCGCAGGGTCTCTACGTCAGCCGCAGATTGGGCTCCCTGTTCAGCAACTTCTCGGCGCGATCGATGCACCAGCGCAGGTCCTCGTCCCCAAGCTTTTTCTCCTTGCTGGAGAGACTGATCACGGCGGCCGTCTCCCCATCTCGCTCGATGGGCAGGACGATGGAGGAGAGCAGGTCTGGTTGGGTCAGGCGGTCGCGCAGCTCGCGGAGGGCTTGCTGCCCCTCGATGATCACCGGCCGCTTATTCTGCGCTACCCACCCGGCCACTCCCCCGCCGACGCTGACCTTCGCAAGGCGGACGATAGGCTCCGGCAGGCCTCGGCTGGCCTTAATGGAGAAGGCGTTCCTCTTGGGATCGAAGACCATCACGCTGCCGCGCTCGACGCTCAGGCGGTCCACAGCCTCGCGTAAAAGGGTGTCCAACCCAACCCGGAAGACGACATCGGCTGGCCGCACGCCCGGGAAAAGGGTCTTCTCGCTCGTGGGCAACCGGTTGGCACCCGGGTAGGCGGGGTAGAAGATCTTCTTCTCGGCGGGGCCCCGATGAACGCCCGAGTGGGCGGTCTTCTCCCAGTTCGTGGCGCCCCGGTACTCCCTTAGCACCGCGCGCAGTGCGCTGATGCTCAGTAGGAACTGGTAGGGCAGAAAGCCGAGCGCGAGCCTTATGAAGTCGCGCCCCCCGAGGCGAAATTTGTAGGCTCTCGCGAAGTCAAAAAGGCCGGCCAAGCTCACCAAAAACTGGAAACCGACCGCGTATAGGGGCAAAAGCGAGACGAGCGCCACGCCGATGGGTACCTTAAGGTAGAGCATCATTGCGACGGCAGGCACCCACAGGGCGCCGACTAGCGCTTGGAAGAACGGATAGGTCAGAGTGTAAAAGGCTAGCAGCCGCTGCCCCCTCGTGGGGAGCTTGCGCCAGTCGCCCTTGCGCAGGATCTGAAAAAAGCCCTGGCACCAGCGCGTGCGCTGTTTAATTAAGTCTCCCACCGAGTGAGGAGTCTCTTCGCGCGTAGCGTGCCCTGCGTCGTAGGTAACGACGATACTCTCGCCCAAGACGCTCAGGCGTATGCCGATGTCAGCGTCTTCTGTGAGGCACCCCTCGTCCCAGCCGCCGACGTCCTCGATCAAGCGGCGCTTGATGAAAACGGTGTTGCCCCCCAAGGGGATCATCCCGACCTTAGCGTGGAAATGCAAGCGCGACTTGAACCAGAAAAAGTACTCGAGCACGTTGTGGATCGAATACCAGCTCGACCCATAATTCATTAGCTGCACCCCTGCCTGCACTATAGAGGCGCCCTTCTTGCGCATGATAGTGTTGATGACGTAGAAGAGCTCCGGGTGGACGTCGTCCTCAGCGTCGAAGATCGTTACGACCTCGTTCTTGGTCTCCCGAAGCGCCACGTTTAGGCCGT
>JALZFK010000123.1 GCA_030861585.1 Actinomycetota bacterium
GCTCCGGGAGGACAGGTCGTTTACGCCGCGTCGGCCAACGGCGGGGTGTTCCGCTCCGACGACGGGGGCATATCCTGGCGCTCGCTCATGGACGCCTTCGACGTGGATCCCACCAACTTCGCTAGCACCAGCCTCGCCTGCGGGGCGATCGCCATCGATCGGAACACCCCTGACCGCGTCTACGTCGGCACGGGTGAGGGGGATACCTACGCTATCTTCGCAGTCCGCATCCAGAATGCCCTGCCGGCCTACCGGGGAATCGGTCCTATCCTAAGCGACGACGGAGGAGCAACGTGGGTCCGAGAACGCACGGCCGCCGGCTCTCCGTCCCTGGCCGGTGAAGCGTTCTTCGCCCTCGCTGTCGATCCGGGCAATCGAGAGAACGTCATCGGCGCAACGTCCAAGGGACTTTACCAGCGCGTCTTAAGGGCAGGCGGTAACGCAGAGTGGGTACAACGTCGCCCCGGTGTATATTCCAGCGTCGCGGTCTCGTCCGCCGGCGCCACGACCCGTTTCTTCGCGGCCCAGTGGGGCCGCGGCGTGTTCAGGTCGTCCGATGGTTCCCAGTGGTCTCCCGCCGGGACGGGATTCCCGACGACGGACGTCGGCCGGATCGCGCTAGGGGTGCTACCGAACGATCCAAACCTCGTCTATGCGCTGGTCGCGAGCACTCGTGGTACCCTCCTCGGCGTTTACCGCCTCGACGGCGTTAGCGGTGCTTGGAAACGAGTCTCCATCCCCCCCGCGGTCAACGTACTCCCGGTCGATCGCGGCCGCAGTCAAGGCGACTACGACCTTGCGATCGCCGTGGATCCCGCCGATGCCAACCTCATTTACTTGGGGGGAAGCTACGATCAAGACGGAGCTTCCGTGTGGCGCTGCCGCGTCCAAGCCGACGGTACGGGGTACCGCGCGACGGGCGCTTCCATAGGCAACCGAGCACACTCGGACGTGCATGTCCTCGTCCATACGCCCGGCAATGCCAACGCGCTGTGGGTAGGCTGTGACGGAGGCGTTTTCCTAAACCGTGATCCACGCAGGTCGGATAACTTCGCCAGCCGCAACGACGGGCTGGCGTGCCTGTGCCCCAATTTCTTCGCTCAGCATCCGACCGACCCGAACATCCTTTTCTGTGGCCTCCAAGACAACGGCACGGCGCGTACCCGCGGCGGGGCGATCTGGAAGCACGTCGCCGGGGGGGACGGCGGCTACTGCCTGATCAACTGGGCCGATCCCCTGCAAGTTCTCGTCTTCGCGAACGGCACCGTGTTCAGGGCTACCGACGGCGGGCAGAGTCACAGCTCCTGGACGCGCAAGAAATTCCCGTGGGCCATGATGACCGAACCCATCGTCGGGGCGCCCTACAACCCGTCCAATCCCGCGGACGCCAAGGTGGTCGCCTTAGGGGCGGGCAAGACGGTTCACGTCTCCATAGATTTTGGGGCGACTTGGCCCACGGAGGTGACAATCCCCACTGCCGGTGGCATCTTCGCCCTGGCTTTCGCCTCGGCCTCGCGATTCTTCGTCGGGACGACGACCGGTGAGGTCTTCCGCGGTGACCGCTCTGGCACTTCGTGGACGGTACGCCGTCTCGACAACGTTACCGCCGGCCCTCTCAGGCTCCAAGGCCTGATCTCGGACGTCGCCATCGACTGGGCCGACCCCTCGTTCTCTTCCATTTACATCGCGTACGCGGGCATCGGGGACTATAGGCACGTGTGGCACTTCGACGGCACGCGATGGGAAGAGCGGAGTGGCCCAGCCGGGAGCGGAGCGGCCAAGCTGCTCGACGTCGAGCACAACGCCGTCGTAGTGGACCGCGACGCGCCCGACAACGTTTACGTCGGGGCCGACATCGGTGTCTGGCACTCCCCGGACCGCGGGCAGACCTGGCTGCCGCTGCCCAACGGCCTCCCCGATGCACCGGTCTTCGATCTCCAGCTGCACCCGACGCGCCGTCTCCTCCGGGCGACCACGCACGGGCGCGGGCTCTACGAATACCCACTCGATTGATGGCCCTCATGCCGAAAGGAAATCTCTCTTGATCCACCAGCTTTTGCATCGCTACTTTGTGTTTGACCAGATGAAGCAACTGATGGATAGCCCGGAGCAGGGGGCGCAAACACAGCGTAGAAGCCTCGATCCCGTACCCGATGGCAACCTCACCCAAGAAGACTACGACGACGCTCGCGCAGCCCTGATCGAAGCGTCGCGGAGGGGGTGCTGACAAAAGGGGAAAGGAGGGATTCTAACAACGTTGACGCCCCTTCACCCTAGGGATTACAAATGAATTACAAGCAAAACACGCTCGCTCGGTGAACTTCTGTGAGAGGCGCCGGCTTTCCGCTTGTCCTATATAATACAAAATAAGAAAAGGAGGCTTTAGCGGGGCCCTCTAAGGGGAGAGGAAGCTCAATGAGTACCTATGGCTTAAACGACGTGTATAGTGGGGTCGAACTCCAGGCCACTGGTAGCGCCTTGATCGAGGCTCACGAACGTGGGCACAACCTTGGCGACTGGCGTTCCATAGACGAGCGGATGCGCCTCGCCGGTTGTAGGCTCTGTGGTCGGCTGGTGTGGATTGTTCGACCGCCTGGCGAGGAAACGTGGCGCGTCGGTGGTAACGCCCTTGCGGCCGACTGTGAGCGGGGGTTTAGGAACAGGTGAGGAGAGACAGTAGAGAACTCTTCTCTACCCGGTGCTCGAAATCCTACTGTGCCGCGACCCGTTCAAAGCGCACTTCTTGCAGGCCTTCGGAGAGCCGGACGCGGAACCGGAACTTACCGGTTGTGTAATTTTGAGGGTCACACAACTGTCCTCCGAGACCCCCGAACCTATTCGCGTTTGCGGCTCGAGCACCGGCATTCAAACATTCGCGTTAGTCCCGATCTTCTGTGCGAGTTTGGACACGAACCGTTCTTTTCTAATTCTCTTTTTATTAATTTCTTACTTTTCGGTTCTACGCTACTAACGGCGGTTGTGAATAGTGGTATCGAAGATGGGCACCGCAAAAACAGAAGAGAGGGGGGTCGCCCTTCCTGTGAGACGTGCTACGTTTGTAGGAACAAAGAGAATACTCCTTATGGCAACCGTGTTGACTATCTCCACCATTCTTCTGGCGAGCTGTGGCGGTGGAGGTAACCGCAAGAGCAGCGGTGGTGGGGGAACTACCAAGAGTAGCGAAACCACTACCAAGAGCGGCGGTTCCACTACTAGGTAGCCAAGCCATCTGGTAGGCTTTATCTAGCCGTGCTGGTAGTCGCGTTGCCGATTCTTGTGTGAATCTTTTGTAAATATGTTTGCCTTATCTTCCGCCTATGGATAGAATCCACTCCCTATGGAAAGCGCGAGCACGGATGCTAGGATAAACGAGCTCAGAAGTCGGGTAGACGAGGTCGACCAGGAGCTCATACGCATCCTCAACGAGCGGGCGCGTATCGTGCAGGAGATCGTTGCGATAAAGGCCGAGGCGGGGAAGCCTCTCTTCGACCCCAAGCGCGAGGAGGAGATTTTACGCCGGGTCGCTGAGGAGAACGATGGGCCCATCTACGACACCTCGATGCGTGAGATCTTCGAGATCATCCTGCACCGTATCCGGGATCTGGAAGTCCAGCGTGGAGAGTTTTATAGGTAGCTATGAGCATTTCAGAGAGCATCAAAACCAACGTTTCGACCACGAACGGCATGATACGACCCAACTCCTTCCGAGTTATCGCCGGCCCCTGCACCGTCGAGAGCTACGACCAGTTCGTCGCCTCCGCCAGGGCCGTGAAGGAGGCCGGATACGAGTACGTGCGCGGAGGCGCTTTCAAGCCTCGTACCTCCCCGTATTCCTTTCAGGGCCTGGGGGAAGAGGGCCTGAAGATACTCTCCGAGGTCTCGGGAGAACTAGGCCTCAAGGCTGTCACCGAGGTCCTCGACCCGGGCGACATAGAGCTTGTCATGGAGCACGCTCAGATACTCCAGATCGGGGCCCGCAACATGGCGAACTTCGCCCTTTTGAAGAGTGTCGGCGCTGCGATCGCGGGTACGGACCATGGGGTGCTCCTCAAGAGGGGCTTCTCCGCGACGGTCGAGGAGTGGCTCCTGGCAGCGGAGTACATAACGAGCGCCGGGGGGGACAACGTGGTCCTTTGCGAGCGCGGGATACGCACGTTCGAGACGAGCACGCGCTTCACGCTGGACCTCTCGGCGGTAATCGTGGCGAAGAGGCTCACGGACCTGCCGGTGATCGTGGACCCGTCCCACGCGGCGGGAAGGCGCGACCTGGTCGTTCCTTTGAGCAAGGCGAGCGTAGCGGCGGAGGCGGACGGCTTGATTGTGGAGTCCCACCACGAGCCCCAGGAGGCCCTCTGCGACGCCGAGCAGGCGCTCCCCGTCGAGGCGCTCTTAGGTCTTCGTCAAGCTTTGCAACCCTTCGCGAGCGCCATGGGCCGAGAGGTAGTTTAGGCTCGGACGGAAGGGTACACGGCCGACCGTGAGCCGCTTAGGCGGGAGGTTTATCCTCGAGCGCGAGATCGGCACGGGCGGCATGTCGGTGATCTTCCTCGGCAGGGACGAAGTCTTGGATCGGCCTGTGGCCGTGAAGATCTTGAGGGGCGACCTCGAGGACCCCAAGGTTGGCGCTCGCTTTAGGCGCGAGGGTCGCACCGCTGCTCGTCTCTCGCACCCCAACATCGTTCAGGTCTACGATGCCGGGGAGGACGAACTCGAGGGACGCGAGGTCTCGTACATCGTCATGGAGTACGTCCCCGGCGGTGACCTCGGGAAGCTCGTGGAGGAGAAAGGACCGCTTAACGAGAAGGAGCTCGCGCGGATAGGGGCCGACCTCGCCTCTGGGCTCGCCCACGCTCACAGGAAGGGTGTCATCCACCGCGATATAAAGCCCCAGAACATACTCTTGGATGATTACGGGCGCCCGAAGCTGGCCGATTTCGGCATCGCCCGGGCTCTAGA
>JALZFK010000138.1 GCA_030861585.1 Actinomycetota bacterium
GTGGTGGTGGCGTGCACGTAGAGGTAGCTGGCCAAGAGCGCCGCCTGGAAGAACATCATAGAGCCCGTCCACACCGCCGGGGTGCTGCCGAACAAAGGCAGAATGAACTTGGCGAACATGGGCTCAACCAAGAACAATAGAGCGGCGCTGACGAAGATGGTGGTCGAGAAGAGGATCATCATCAAAGCCCCACCGGAGAGCCTCTTCTTGGTGGAGCCCTTCTCGGCCACGTTTCCTCCTGCTGACATAAACCTTGGTGCCTTCCTTCCGCTTGTGCTGACTTTGCTAGAGTCTACTAACTAAAAAGTCGTGACTCCAGCGCGCAACTGTAGCGAACAACTGGGCACCGGGCAACTCTTATGGAGCTATATTGGACGAGAAAAAATGGCGAAAAGAGGAGGGTAAAACCCGATTAAGAGGTATCGACAAATCGCCCTCGCAAGCGTGTTTCCGAGAAAGAGCGCAACTCTGCCCGAAGAGTCGGATTATCATACCTGTAGCTTCGAAGTATCCTCGCCGTAGTAGGCGAGCATGGGCACGCACCGGTACGGCATATCGTTAGTCGCGTAGCGAAGCCTCGAAGGGTCCTCGATGGCCAGGCGAAAGCACCGATTTGTGCCCGCGTGGCGCCGCAAACGGTAGAATTATATGAAAAGGGATATATTGGAGGAGTTTTGGATAGTCTCTTTGAGATAGCGGAGGGCGGCGAGAACCGGGAGGAAAGGCTCGCCGAGCTCGCCCGTCAGGTCTCCGTGTGCACGAAATGTGACCTCGCGCTGACGCGCACGAACACGGTTTTTGCTTCCGGGGATCCGTACTCCCCCCTCATGCTCGTAGGCGAGGGACCGGGGGAGAACGAGGACGCGACCGGCCTGCCGTTTGTTGGGAGGGCCGGCAAGCTCCTCGATGACATCCTCGCGGCCGTGAATCTTACGCGTCAGGACGTGTACCTGACGAACATCGTGAAGTGCCGGGCGGCGGTTGAGGAGGGAGGCCGAATGAGGAACCGCCAGCCGCGTACCGGGGAGATCAGGGCCTGCAATCCTTATCTTAAGGGCCAAATGGAAGCGGTAAAGCCCGAGATCATACTCTGCCTCGGCGGGCCGGCGGCGAAGACGCTCATAGACAAAGATTTTAGGATCACTAAAGACCGCGGCAAGTGGTACGACGTAGACGGCGCTAAGGCCATGGCTACCTTCCACCCGGCCTACGTTCTCAGGCAGCGCGGCGAGGACCTAGACCGTACGAAACGAGCCGTTTGGAAAGATATCCAGAACGTCTACGCCGAGTACCAGAGAGCACTCGAAGAGCGGGGCTAGAAACCCGCGTCGGGCGTACCCCTCGTTGGCATGGGATCAGGCCTTCGGTCGGGCTCGCACCAGCTGAGGACGCGAGGCTTCCGCGCCCCACGAACGTAAGAGTATTACTAACCAATTTTTATTACTCCTGATATCATGCGCGAAAAGTAGTGGCAAAGCGTCGAGAAGGGTTCTGAACCTTGATCAGCACAGTTTCCGGCAGTCAGATTATGGACACCGTTGATAAGGACTTACTCAACCTCATCCAACGAGAGTTCCCATTGGAGCGGGAGCCGTTCGATGCTTTAGGGGGCCCTTTAGGTCTCGCTGGGGATGAGGTGATCCGACGGATCGATGCGCTCAAGAGGGGGCGGGTGATACGCCAGATCAGCGCGATCTTCGACACCCGCGTCTTGGGCTACGAGTCCTCCCTCGTCGCTGCCAGGGTACCGCCCAAGGAGCTCAACGCCGCCGCGAAGGCCATCAACTCCCACCCCGGGGTCTCCCATAACTACGAGCGCAACAACGAGTTCAACCTCTGGTATACGGTGGCTGTGCCGCCAGACTCCCGCCTTGGACTCGAGGGCACGGTGAACGTCCTGCACAAGATCAGCGGCGCCGAGAGGACGCGTATCCTACCCACCTTGAAGCTGTTCAAGATCGGAGTTACGCTCGATATGAAGGAGGGCGCAACCGCCAAAAAGGAGGCCCCGCAGTACGGCGAGTCCGACCGAGAGCAAGCCGATCGGAACGTCTTGGAGGACGACAAGGCGGCGATCCGGGCTTTGCAGGAGGACGTGCCGCTCACCCCGAGACCGTTCGATCTGTGGGCCCGGCAGGTCGGGCTCTCTCACGAGGAGCTCTTGGAGCGGGCGTACGATCTCAGGCGGCGCAAGATCATGCGCCGCTTCTCGGCGGTGCTCTATCACCGCAAGGCGGGCTTCAGGGCGAACGCGATGGGCGTCTGGAAGGTGCCGGACGAGCGGATAGAGGAAGTCGGCAACATGTTTGCCCAGTACCAAGTGGTCTCCCACTGCTACCAGCGCCCTACTTACGAAGACTGGCCGTACGCCCTATTCAGCATGGTCCACGGCCGAACCGTCGAAGAGTGCGAAGCCGTTCTGGGAGCAATGTCCGAGGAGAGCGGCATAACAGAGTACGCCTCCCTCTATTCGACCCGCGAATACAAAAAGACGAGGGTACGTTATTTCACCCCGGAGATGGAGGCCTGGGAGAAGCTCTACGCTGGCGTCCTTAGGTAGCCGGCCTGTCAGCTGGTTAGCAGGGGACGGGCGGCTTCGCCGCCCCACGAGGCCGTCTTGCTATTACTCGATGTAATCTTTACGCTTTTCTGCAACGTCTGGCCAACAGGAGACTGTACGGTAGAAAAAAGCTGAGGCGCTCACACACTTTCCTACGTGCCCAGCTTCTCGGCTAGTTCGATGAGATCGTCTGCGACGATGTCGAAGGAGGGGTCAGGCGGCTCGGCTTCCCCTTCGGGGCCGTGCTCCAGGGGGCGGGGTACGTAGGCCGCTCGAAGCCCATGGTTTTGCGCGTTGCGCAGATCGCTTGGGTGAGCGGCGACTAGCATGACCTCCTCGGGACGCAGGTCAAGCAGGTCCGGCACCATCAAGTAGGTCTCGGGGTCGGGCTTGTAGTGACGCACGAGCTCGGCGGAGAGGATCAAATCCCACGGCAGGCCTGCGCGTTTGGCCACGTTGGTCAAGAGGGCGATGTTGCCGTTGGAGAGCGTGGCGAGGACGTATCGTTCCCGCAGACGGGTGAGCCCGGGCACGGCGTCCGGCCAAGGGTCGAGGCGGTGCCACGCCTTATTCAGGTGCTCTTTCTCTTCCTCGGTCAGGAGGCCCGAGATCCCGAACTCTTCGATCAGCTCCTCAAGGGAGGCGCGGTGGAGGGCGTCGAGGTTCGCCCAGGACATCTCGCCGTGACGCACCCGGTCCATCGAGGGGGCGTACTTACCCCGCCACTCGTCGGCGAAGGCGGCCCAATCGAGGTCGTCGAGATCCTTTCTCCGGCCAAGCTCTTCGCCCTCCCGGATGACGCCGCTTCTCCAGTCCACCACGGTGCCAAAGACGTCGAAGGCGAGGGCCGTCACGTCCAAAGTGACCACTACGCCTCTCTTTGAGCCGGTAGGAGTCCAGCGGCATGAAGTGTTGCGCCGATATCTTCTTCGGCTTCGGGAGGGGCGGGCAGGGCGGGGCTGCGGACGGTGAGAGAGACGGGGACGCCGAGCTCCTTCATGGCGAGCTTTGTGGCACCTACGATCGGGTCGCTGTGCGCGCCGAGGGCTGTGAGCGAGAGTACACGTCGGTGCAGCTTCGCCGCCGTTTGGCGGCTCCTTCTCTGGCGCTCCTTACCAGGTCGACGAAGAGCCCCGGTGCCACGTTCGAGAGGCCGCTTATAGCGCCGTCGGTCCCGGCCAGGAGCGCGGGTAGAATCTGGTCCTCGAGACCGACCAGCACCGCGAAGTCCGGTCTTACGGGTTTGACCTCGTGAATCACGTTTACGGTGTGCAAATACTCCGCGGACCATAGAGTTCTTAGATTACTACAAGATAGAGTCGGAAGGGCGTCGGCCTCCAGGGTGGCGGTCCCGTCTTCGTTGGCAGTAACCTTCAGCTTTAGTAACTTGTAGACTTGGTACCTCTGCTCTGGTGTTAAAGAGTTCAGGGCTGTCGGCGTCCTTCCCACGTATTCCTCCAGCAGGGCGTCCCTGTCCCGTTCCAGCTCCGCTATGCGGTCTTGCCTACTTTTGAGATTTCTCAGTTCGCGGCGGGCTGTACCTTCGGACTCTTCAATCTCAGCTAATCGCACCTTCAGGTCCTCTAGATTTACCACACCTTCACCGTAGGCGTGTTGGAGCCGTGAACGTTTCCCAGCGGCCTCCTCCAGCTTCTTGAGCCAGTAGCGGGCTTTGTGGCCCGGGTCCCCATAGGCTGCGGCAGCACGTAGCTGCTCTATCATCCGGTCGAGATCGGCTTTGAGCTGCTCAGGGTCAGTAAGGCCACGACGGACGGCTTCCCAAGCCTCCCCCTCGAGCTTCTCAGCTCGAAAGTGGGTCCGCATTGCGCAAGCCCTAATACCGTTTGTGGCGCGGTTGGGGCAGCGGTAGTAGAAGCGCCGTCGCCCTTTCCCACCCACTGGTACGCTCGACATGGCGCGCCCACAGCAGCCGCAGCGGAAGAGGCCGCCGGAGAGCTCCCATATCCTATCCGCGGCTTTGGCAGTACTGCGATTGTGTTCTACAGCCTCCCGTGTGGCGTCTACGAGTTCGCGAGGCATGCCAGAGTCGGGTACTGGGACGCCTACCCATTGCTCCTCAGGTACCCAAACGCTCTTCTTGCTCTTCCGGTAGCGCTTTGCCCCGTCCGCGCTGATCTCAGCCTTCTGTTTGTAAGTATGACGGTGACGCCCGAACCACCAGATGCCGTAACGCTTATCCGGATCGAGCTTTCTAACCACGTCTCTGTGCAGGAGTTCTTGCAACTCCTCGTAGGTGTGCGGCCGGTAAGCGTCGTGAGTGACGCACTTCTTCAAGAATGCCTGGCTCCAGAAACGCCCGTCTCCCCGCGTGGATTGCCCAGTGCTGGGCGTCGGTATCCCTTCGCGATCTAAGACTTTTTGACGGAAAACAAGGTGGCCCCGCCGGCTACCATCTCAAAGATGCGGCGCACGAGGGACATCGTCTCGGGATCGACCTCGTATCCCTTACGATTTTCGGTGAACCTGAAGCCGTAGAGGGGCTGGCGGTTAGCTATGATCTCCCCCTGCCGCGCCTTGCGCATCTTGCCGCGCCGGCTTCTCTCAGCGATCTTCAGGCGTTCATAACGGGCTATCTGATCCAGTATGCCGTCCGTAAGCTGTCCTTCTGGGCTTTCGTCGCCTCGGTCGTTAAGTCCCCGAATCTGGGTTTTGTGTTCTGTGGACTCCTCCCGCAATAGATATAGATAGGCACGCTCCCGGGCATAGCGGTCCCGGTCCTGCGCTAGCACCACCGAGACCCCACCTGCGGCCACGAGATCGCGCACGCGATCCATCCCTGGCCGTATAAGGCTCGCTCCGCTCTGGCCGGGGTCCGTCACCTCCTCTAGCACCTCGTACCCTTCTCGCGCCGCGTAGTCCCTGAGAGCTTCTATCTGCTGCGCTAGTGAGCAGCCGGAGCGGGCCTGTTCTTCAGTGGAGACGCGGGCGAAGACCCCTTCTCGGCAATAGAGTGAATAGAGGCTAGCACCGGAAGCCCGGCCGCACTAGAGTAAATAAAGAAAGGATACAGACAGCAAATATAGCAACCCAAGCACCGAGAAGAGGAGGAGTGATACGCATGGTGAAGAGCCCAAGCCAAGAGATTAGGATCGGGCAGATAGCGATCCGATTCCTACTCGAGGGCGAGGAGTCGGGAGGTTCCGTTGCAGTCTTCGAGTTCGATGTCCCGGTCGCAGCCCGAGTGCCCATCGCGCACAGTCACGACGCTTACGAGGAGACGATTTACGGACTTGAGGGTGTGCTGACCTAGACGGTCGGTGAAGAACAGACCGAGGTCGGCCCGGGAGAGGTGCTGTGCATCCCTCGGGGAGTCGTCTACCGCTTTGACAACAATCATGAGGTCGACGCGACGATGCTCGCGATCGTCAGCCCCGGCATCCTCAGCTCCGAGTACTTCCGCGAGATGGCCGCCGTCATCAAGGCCACAACTGGCGGTCCGCCGGACCCCGTAGCGCTCGCCGAAGTGATGCGACGCCACGGCCTCACCCCGGTACATGACATCGCACCTGATCCCCTGCACGAGAAGTAACACCATCTGCACAGCACTCTGCCGTCATGCTTGGAGTCGCCTGGCTGGGAATCGCTAGCGGTCAGCTGTAAGAGAACCGGGGATGTTGGCGCCCGGCTCTCTTGCGCCCTCTAGCCTTCTGAATTTCCGAGAAGGCCCCTTCTCGGCAGTTCGTGAAGAGAGGCAATCCTTTCTTAGAAGAACAGCCCCCCGAATATGGCCCCCAGTATGAAGATCACCAGCTCATAGATGTCATTGAATCCCATATAGTACGTCAACCTCCTACTTCGGTCACTACCCGCTTCTGTCGGACAAGCTCCAAAAGTATTGTTGACACCTACGCTGCTGTAAAGCGGTTTCCGAGAAGACCCCTTCTCGGCATCTGGGCGTATAAGAGGCGAGTTGCTCCTATTCAGGCCTAATCTCCCTAGAGGCTGCAAGTATTGACATGTGCCCAGTTTCGGGGCATAAATC
>JALZFK010000149.1 GCA_030861585.1 Actinomycetota bacterium
TTTCCACCGAACCCGGGCCGCCTCGGGCGGGGATCTAGGCCCTGCTAGGCGATCGCAGGTATAGGGCATCGCCAGCTCCCCGCTTAGCGCGGCTCGATGATTTTATCAAAGGAAGCTTGGAAAGGACGAAGGAAGCTGCGCCTACCACTCGCGCCACCTCGAGGCGCAGAGGCAGGTATCCAGAGCGTGGCGGATTCGAGGAAAACTCTAGGGCGTTTCGCCGGTCCCTTTCACCAGGCAGAAGAAGACCTCGTCGAAGGAAGGCTTGGAGACGTCCAAGGAACGCCCATCGGCGCCGTTTAGGGCCTCCAACACCTTCGGCGCCGCCACGTCGGCGTCCCCGACGGCGAGTCGGACGTTGATTACGGCTTCTTCTGCCTCTTCGTCCCTCCTGACCTCCACTACGCTGCCGGTTTACTCCAGGACTTCGAAGCGTGCCCCCAGGCCGCCCGGGTCTCCGCCTAGAGCCAATTGGATAAACTCGCCGTCGAAAGCCTGGCGCCTCAGTTCATTGGGGGAGCCTACGGCGATCAAGGCACCGTCGGACAGGAGGCCCACGCGGTCGCAAAGCTCGGCTTCGTCTATGTACTGGGTGGTGACGATGAGTGTACGTCCCTCTTCGCGTAAGCGGCGGAACTCTTCTCAAAACCGGAACCTGAGGATGGGATCGAGGTTGGCGGTAGGCTCGTCGACGAAGAGAAGCTCGGGATCGTGGACGGTCGCCGCCGCGAGCTGAAGGCGGCGCTGCACCTCGCTGGAGATGCCGGCAACCGCCTTGCGCCGATGCTCGCAAAGCTCCCCACGAACTCAAAAACCTCGCGTACCCATCGACGCTCACCAACTCCGCAGCTCTCGACCGTTGCTAGAAAACTCGAAGCGTATCCAGCCCGCCGGCTACGCCTAAGGTCGAGCGTCTAGCGAAACAGCCCGTGGTTGGCGCGGTCGGGGATGTACCCGGCGGCCTCGCCAACGCGGTTGTTGTACTTATAGATGGAGGCGGTGATGATGTCGTAGACGTTGTCCAAAGAGAAGCCCAAGGAGCGCAGCTTCTCTATGTCCGCTTCGTCGCAGTCAACCGGCGTCCACGATATCTTGATCGCGTAGTCGAGCATGGTGCGCGTCTTCGTGTCGAGCCCAGCGCAGCGGTAGTCCTGGCCTATGAGCTCGGAGAGTACCGGGTCACTGGTGAGGCGTCGCAACTCGGCGCCATGGTTGGACAGTCAGAATACGCAGCGGTTCTCGGCGGAGACGACCACCCCGATCATCTCCCGCTCGACGCGGCTCAACCTCGAAAGCCCCTTGCTTATGTACTTGTAGAAGTCGAGCCACCTGAGCATGACTTCCGGGCACCAGACGTGCGTCCTTACGACGTTGTTCGGTGCGCCGAGCTTCTCGCGCTGCTTTTCGACGAGTTCCTTGACGTGCGGGTCCGAGGAAGTGAGGCCGGCGATCCCGACGGAGGGACCGCAGCCTCCCGGGATAGTGAGGCCATGCTCCGCCAGCGCGTCGTACACGTCGCCGAGGTGTGCCCCGGCGCCTACCGTCACCACGCCGCGCGAGACCGACACGGAGCGCATTGGCGTCACGTCGATGACAATCCCTCCGGTAGAAGAGTGCCCGCCGAAGCAGTGCCCCCCACCGCGAGCCGCAGTCCGCAAACCGGCCCGCCTAGCGAAGGAGATCGTCTCGGAAGCGTCCGCGGGGGGTCCTGCACAGTACGATGGCCTGTGGCCATACGCCGTGGAAGCGGGCGATGGTCGGCTTGCGCGCCGACTCGTAGTCGGACGAGCCGGGGAGGATGACCTCGCCCGAGATCGCGGCGTGCAGTGCGTCCCAATCGGGAGCCGAGGACGCCATGGCTCAGCGACTCCCGCTACGCAGCGGGGCCCACCTTGCTCACGGAGAACACGGCGCCTTGGGGGTCCGCCAGGACGGCTGTCCTGCCGACCGACGTGTCGAAGGGGCGTGCCACGGTCTTACCGCCGAGCTTCGCTGCCTTGTCGGCGACCACATCAGCGTCGTGGACCCAGAAGTCGACGCTCCAGTGCGGCGGCACGTCGGGGA
>JALZFK010000159.1 GCA_030861585.1 Actinomycetota bacterium
TTTCTACCCTTCCCAGGTCACACCTTCGAAGCCATCCTCGGTCTTACGGATGGCGACGAGGAAATCCTTCGGTTCGTGGTAGAGGATCACGGGCACGCCACGTTTCGCGGCTTGGGTCAACACCTCGATGCGGTTTTCGCGGGTTGCTTCAGGGTCCGTGTCCGCGCCGCCAATAAGGTCGGGGTTCAGCCAGACCTTGCCCGGCGCCAGGTCCGCCGTGAAGAGCGCCGCGTCGTCTTCGGACTCTATCCAGGAGATCTGGTGTCCCTCCGCGTGCCCGCTCCTTACCTCAACCCTTACGCCTTCGACGATCTCGGCGTTGCCGTTCAGGAGCTTGCACCATCCCTCTTCGGTACCCTCTTCGATCACGGGCACCGCTTCCCTGCGGCCTTCCCCTTCGGGCATCTCGCGGGCTTCCTCGAGGGCGGCCTCCTGCACGTAGACGGTGGCACTGGGGAAACTGGGCGGGTTTAACGCCCAGCCGATGTGATCCGCATCCAGGTGGCTGAGCACCACGTGCGTGACATCCTCGGGGCCGTAGCCTGCCTCCTGAAGGTGAGCCATGAGGTCCTTCTCGCGCTCGAGTTCGTAGCGGTCCTCTAGGTATTTGGGGAGCTCGGGGCCGAAGCCAGCGTCGAGGAGGACGAGGGCGTTTCCGGTATCGACGAGGACCGCGTGCATGGCGCCCTTGATCTTGGCGCTCTTAGCGCCCTCTCCGAAGAGGTTGCCAGCGTCGGTGGCAAATATACCGTCGTTGAGCACGTGAACCTTCGTGTTGCCTACGTTCAAAGAGTTCTGAGCCATGCCTCTTCCTCTCGCTAGCTTGACCAAGACAGCATACAGAATTAGAGCCTGATGGGCTTTATGCCAAAAACGTGCCGATGTTAGCTACCAGCGGTCCGCAAAACAAAAGCTGAAAGCCGATAGGTAACGAGCAATCAGGACCGGACGGCGTTTGCGAGGGCGCGGCCCAAAGCCTTCGGGTGCTTCAGGAGGCTGTAGATCGGGGCATCACCGGTGAAGCCCTCGACGAGGGTGCGCCGGGCGTCGGGGCTCTTCTCGCAGGCCTCGAAGAGGGGTTCCAGCATCCCAAGGTTCGGGACGAGGTTGGTGAGTGCGTACCCCGAGAGGTGCTCTTTGGCCCTCCTGCGTCGGAGTTGGCGCTCGTAACCGGCAAGGAGAGGGGCCGAGTAGTCGCTGCGGGAGCGGGCTTCGTAGGCCCAGGCGGCGGCTAGGCGACCGGACTCTATGGCGTAACCGACGCCCTCACCGCTTATGGGGTGGATCATGCTCGCCGCGTCCCCGACGGTCATCAAACCTTGAGCGTAACGCTTAGCGCCCCACATCCCCATCTTTAGGGACCAGCTCTTCGCTGGTCCCTCGGACTCGGCGTCCTCAAGCCACTCGGCGATCTCGGGTTCTTCTAAGAAGCGGTCGAAGAAGTCCTTGAGGTTTCGACCCGTGCGGGCGAGCGTCTTCGTCGACACCCCGGCCCCGACGTTCGCCCGGCCGTCCCCGAAGTAGAAGACCCAGCCGTAGCCGGCTCCCTTCTCGTTCATGTCTTTAGTGACGAAGATGTGCAGGTGATCCCTCTCCGGCCCGGAGACGCCCCTGAAGTACTGCCTCCTTGCCACCGAGTTCTGGTGGGCTTTCATACCCTCGCCGGCGAACCCCCCGACCCCGTCGGCGGCAACCACTAGGGGGGCTTCGTAGTATAGGGTTTCCCCGTCCGCGGTAGCCTCGACGCCGGTGACGTCCCCCGCAGGCGTTCGCAGGAGTTTGGTGGCGCGGACGCCGCTGCGGAAATCGGTGCCGGCTTCGACGGCGCGTTCGACCAGGCGGGTGTCGGTTTCTGCGCGGGCGACCACGTAGCCGTGGGGACCGTGGAGGGTGGGGGGGACCTTCTGACGCAAGAATGCGGTCTGGGTGTAGATGGAGAAGCCCGAAAATTTGCCGTGGTGCGGTTCGTTCAGCCAGTCGCTGAGGCCCATAAGCGAGATCTCCCCGGCCGCGTGCGGCATCAGCCCGTCGCCGCAGGGCTTGTCGCGCGGGAACTCCTGCCGGTCGAGGAGCAAAACCTCGAGACCTGCCCTCGCTGCGTGGTAAGCCGTCGATGATCCGCCCGGCCCCGCTCCGACCACGATCAAATCCGCGCGTTCGGCCATCCCTGTACCGCCTCTCCGAGTCGTTCGCTGTGCCAACCACCGGTACCGCTACCGGGTCCCGGATCGCGGCACATTATACTGTCGCCTTACGCGTCGCTCTCAGAGAGAAGATGAGCCGCTCAAGAAG
>JALZFK010000168.1 GCA_030861585.1 Actinomycetota bacterium
CGCCGGGGGAGCTGTACTTGCCGGGTGAGGTCGAGGTTCCGGGAGATTTTTCGTCGGCGGCGTTCTGGATCGCGGCGGCGTTGGTGGTACCTCGAAGCGAGGTGAGGATACGCAAAGTAGGGCTCAACCCCACCCGGACGCGGTTCTTGGATATACTGAAAAGGATGGGTGCCGAGGTGGAGATACGCGGCGCTGAAGAGGACGCCATCGCCGAGCCGGTCGGGGAGATCTTCGTGCGTCATTCGTCCCTGAGAGCCACCAAGGTGGGGCCGGATGACGTGCCGGGAGCGGTGGACGAGCTGCCGCTTCTGGCCTTGCTCGGGGCCTTCGCCAGGGGGGAGACCGTCGTCTCTGGGGCCGAGGAGCTTCGCGTGAAGGAGACGGACAGGATACTGTCCGTCTGCGAGGAGTTCCGCAAGGTCGGGGTCGAGATCGAAGAACGCCCCGACGGCTTCGCGGTCGCGGGGCACCCTGAGGGCGGGATCCGGGGTGGGCGGGCGAGCAGTCGGGGCGACCATCGCATCGGTATGGGCCTCGCGATCGCCGGCCTCGCTTCGAGCGAAGGGGTTGAGGTAGAAAACCTCGAGGCGGCATCGGTGTCCTACCCAGGGTTTTTACGAGATTTGGAGCGATTTTCTGGGTGTCCGGGGTGTCGGTAGTACCGTGCTCGTAGCCATAGACGGCCCCGCCGGGAGCGGCAAGAGCTCGGTTGCCAAGGCCGCTGCCGAGCGGCTGGGGTTCGCCAACCTGAACACGGGCGCCACGTACCGAGCCGTCGCGCTCGTGGCGCTCCGGGAAGGCACGGACCTCGAAGACGGGGGCGCTTTAAGCGCTATAGGCGGGGGTGTGAAGCTCGCCCCGTGCGGGGTGTTCTACGTCGGCGAACCGATCCCCGAAGACGCGCTGCGCACCCCCGAGGTATCCGCCGCCGCCTCGAAGGTCTCCGCTCATCCGGAACTGAGGAAGGTCCTCGTCGAGCGGCAGCGGGCGGCGGCCTGGAGAGCGCGGGCCTCCGGCGGCGCGGTCGTCGAGGGGCGGGACATCGGGACGGTCGTGCTGCCCGAAGCGGAGCTGAAAATCTTCCTCTCGGCCTCCTCTGAAGAACGGGCCCGCCGCCGCGCGTTGCAGACCGGTCGGGAAAGTGAGCTCGAACGCATCCGCAAGGCCATGCACAAGCGTGATAAACGGGACTCCGAGCGCGAGGCTTCCCCCCTCAAACCCGCACCCGACGCCGTGGTCCTCGACACTACCGGCCTCTCTCTCGAAGGTGTCGTCTCACGCGTCGTCGAGCTGGCGCGCGAAGCCCAAGACGTCGTCGCATCCCGAGGGACGCAGGGAGCACCCGATAGATGAAGGCCGAGAGAAGCCGACGGGGCCCGTCGAAGGACATGTCAGCCCGGTATCGTTTGTTCCGCCGGGTTATGGTCGCCTTGGCGCGGCTACTCTTCGGGTTCGCGGTCGTAGGCGCCGAGAAAGTACCTTCTAACGGGCCTTTAATCGTGGCCGCCAACCATCGCCGGTACGCAGACCCGGTACTCGTCTGCATGGCCGTGCCTCGCAGGATCCAGTGGATGGGCAAGAAAGAGCTCTTCGCTTTCCCGTTCGATAAGTTCTTCTACTTTATCGGTACTTTCCCCGTGGACCGCGAAAAGGGAGGCCGAGCAGCCCTCAAGACCTCCCTCGGCCTCCTGGCCTCGGGATGGGCCTTGGGCATCTTCCCGGAGGGTACCCGACGCCAGGACTACGATCCAGACCACACCCCGAAGAGTGGCGTGGGTATGCTCGCCGCCCGCGCAAGCGTCCCGATACTCCCCGTCTTCGTGGACAGAGTCCCTAACCTCTTCGAGCGCCTCCGGGGGGGTAGGCTCCGCGTCTACATCGGCGACCCGATGACTTTGGGTAATGCAATGGGCGGGGGACGGGTTTACAGGGAGGTTTCAAGCGAGGTTTTGCGTAAGATTTACAGTTTAGGAGCAGAAAAGACCGGGAGAGGAACGTTGTCGTGAGTCGTTTGCCGGTGGTGGCAATCGTGGGGGCGCCTAACGTGGGCAAGAGCACGTTTGTCAACCGGGTCTTGGGGCGCCGGCAGGCCGTGGTCTCGGGCGAGCCAGGGACCACCCGCGACCGCTCCTACAACCGGGCCGAGTGGGCTGGGCGGGAGTTCCTTTTGGTGGACACTGGAGGCATGGAGCCGCGGTCCAGGGCGGGCCTGCCGTCGCTCGTAACGCTGCAGGCTCGGGTTGCGGCCGAGGAGGCTGATGTGATCTTACACATGGCCGACGCCCAACTTGGGTTGACCGAGGCCGACGCGGCCATCGCAAAAGAACTGCGCGGCTCCCAAAAGGTCGTGCTAGTCGTGAACAAGCTCGACAACCCCGCTGACGATTCGGGGCGCTACCGCTTCTACGCATTGGGGGAGGGGGAACCGTACGGCATAAGCGCCACCCATGGGCTGGGGGTCGGGGACCTTCTGGACGTCGTCGTCTCGTTGTTATCGGAGGAGGAGCCTGAAGAAGAGACGTATTTTCCTCGCGTGGCCATCGTCGGACGCCCCAACGTGGGAAAGAGCACACTCCTCAACCGCCTCTTGGGTTCCGAACGGGCCGTAGTCTCCGAGGTGGCGGGTACCACCACCGACGCGGTGGCGGGGGTGTTCGAGGTTCCTCCCGGGACCGTGCCCGAGGAGGACGTGCTCGCGGAAGGGGCTGCGCCCGAGCGTTTCTTGCTTCTAGATACGGCCGGGGTGAGCCGAAGCGCTCGGCGGGCAGAGGGCGTTGCGTACTATTCGACGCTGAGGACGGTCGAGACTATTCGCCGGTCGGATGTCTCGCTCTTGCTCGTGGACGCGGTGGAGGGGCTCGTAGGGGAGGACTTGAGGCTTGCGAGCAGGGTCGAGGAGGCCGGGCGGGCGTGCGGGGTTCTCATTAACAAGTGCGAACTCGTCTCGCCCGAGGGGCTGCGCGAGATCGAGGCCGCTTTGGATACCCGGATGACGGACCTGAAACCCCCGGTTATTTCAGTTTCTGCGCTTACAGGGGTGGGAACGAGGAAGGTGATGCCGCTCGCAGCCCGGTTGTACTCCGCGTACAACCTGAGGGTTCCCACGCATGAGGTTGCCGAGTTCGTGAACGCTTTGACGGCCCGCAGCGCGCCACCGAAGGGCGTCAAGATACGCTTCGCCGCTCAAACCGGCTCGGCCCCGCCCCGCGTTACCATCTTTGCTAGCCGCCCGAAGGATGTCCCGGAGAGCTACCTACGCTACGTAAAAAACGCTTTACGCGAGCGTTACGGTTTATACGGGGTGAGCGTCCGCCTTCGGGTAAGGAGCAGCCGGTGAAGGACGATCGTGTGCTGACGGTACCGAACGCGCTGACGTTGCTGCGGCTCTTGGCGATACCGGTCGTATTGTTTTTGTTGCTCGCGGAGGACGACGTCCTAGCGGTGGCGGTATTCGTGGCGGCAGCGGTGACGGACTTCCTGGACGGCAGGATCGCCCGCTGGCGGGGGGGAGCTGGGACGTCGCACCTCGGTACGGTCCTGGACCCCGTAGCCGATCGGCTGATGCTCTCGAGCGTTGCGGCGGTTCTGGCGATCCGGGGCCTCTTGCCGGCCATCGTCGTGGCAATGCTCGTTGGGCGGGATGCCCTGGCCCTCGTGGGCACCCTCTTGTTCGGGGGTAAAATAAGGGTGAACAAGGTGGGCAAGGCCGCGACGGCTGTTCTCATGGCGTCGGTTGCGGTGGTCATGTACAGACCGAATTGGATCGTAGGAGAGATCATGTTCTACGCAGGACTTGGGCTCTCGCTTGTCGCGGGGCTTTTATACGTCGGCGCGGTGAAGAGGCACTTCGACCGAAACGCCGGGGCCGGACGATGACGAAGGCGGTGATAATGGCTGGTGGCCAAGGTACGCGTCTCAGGCCGTTGACCAGCAACCAGCCCAAGCCCATGATCCCCATCGTCAACGTCCCGTGTATGGAGCACATCGTGCGTCTACTTGGAAACCACGACTTCACCGACGTGGTCGTCACGCTGCAATTCATGCCCGGGGAGATCCACGATTATTTTGGTGATGGCTCGGACTGGGGCTTGAATGTCCGCTACTCTATAGAAAACGCACCCGCGGGTACCGCGGGGTCGGTGAAGCTAGCCGAAGAGCACCTCGAGGACAATCGCATCCTCGTCATCAGCGGCGACGCCTTGACCGACTGCGACCTCACCAGCGTTGTGGAGTTCCACGAGGAAAAGGGGGCCGAGGCGACGATGGTCCTAAAGAGCGTCGAAAACCCCTTGGACTTCGGGATCGTCATCACCGAGGAGGACGGCCGCCTCTCGCGCTTCCTCGAAAAGCCGGCCTGGGGCCAGGTCTTCTCGGACACGGTGAATACCGGAATCTACGTCTTGGAGCCCTCAGTTCTCAGGGAGATCCCCTCCCAGGAGGAGTACGACTTCGCCAAGGAGCTTTTCCCGAAGCTCCTTGAGGCGGGGCGACCTTTGTACGGCTACGTCGCGGAGGATTACTGGCAAGATATCGGGACGCTCGAGCAGTATATGCAGGCCCAGCGCGACGTCTTGGACGGCAAGATGCGCGACGTGAGACCGCCCGGGACCCGTCTGAGGGAGAACGTGTACGTGGGGCAGCGGGCACAGGTGGACGACGAGGAGCTTGAGGGACCGGTCGTCATCGGGGAGAACGTCCGCGTCGACGAGGGCGCGAAAGTAAGCCCGTACTCCGTAATCGCAGACAACGTGGTGATCGCCGCGGGCGCATCGGTGCAGCGCAGTGTGATCGCCGAGGGGACCTACGTCGGTGAGGGGGCCGAGCTCGTGGACACTTTGGTCGGCCGCTCTTCGTACATCCAGGCGCGCGCCAGGCTCCTCGAGCGCAGCACGTTGGGCGACGACGTCATCATCGGCGAGGGCGCGACCATCTCCCCGGACGTCAAGGTCTTCCCGCATAAGACCGTCGAGAGCGGGGCGAACGTGACGCAGAGCCTCATCTACGAGACGATGGGCCTGCGCACCCTCTTCAAAGGCGGGATCGTTTCAGGCAAGTTCAACGTGGACTTGACGCCGGAGTTCGTGGTTAGGTTGGCCTCCTCGTTCGGCACGGAGCTCGACCCCAGGGCCGTCGTGACCGTGGGACGTGATTCCTCCCGCTCCGCCCAAGCGGCTAAAAGGGCGATGGTCAGCGCTCTGACCGCCACGGGGGTGAACGTTCGGGATCTTAGGGCCGCCCACGCGGGCGTGGTCCGCCACGACGTCTTGGCGGGCAAGTCGGTGGCCGGGGCGCACATCAGGGCCGGGGACGACTTGGACGAGGTCGAGATCTTGTTCTTCTCCTCGGACGCGACTCCGATGACCGAGTCCGACCAGCGCGCGATAGAGAAGATCTTCGTGCGGGAGGAGTACCGCCGGGCGCACGGGGCCGACATAGGCGAGCTCGTCTACCCGGGTCGGGTCGTGGAGCAGTACGTCGAACGCCTGACGAGGGCCGTGAATCCCGAAAAGACGAAGGGCGCCGCGTTGGTCGCGGACTTCTCCAGAGGGGTGGCGAGCCTGGTTGCGAGCCGGGTGTTCGAGAGGCTCGGGGTCAACGCCGTGGTGATGGAG
>JALZFK010000180.1 GCA_030861585.1 Actinomycetota bacterium
CGACCTGGTGGATAAGGCAGGCGGTCCAGAGGGCGGTGGCGGACAAGGGGCGCACGATCCGGGTGCCGGTGCACATGGGCGAGAAGATCCGCAAGATGGCTCGTACCTACAACGAGCTTTTGGCCGAGCTCGAGCGCGAGCCCTCCGACGAGGAGGTAGCAGGAAGGCTGGGATGGAAGATATCGGAGGTGCTCGACGTGAAAGGGGCGATGCCGGATGCGACGAGCCTGGACAAGCCCTTGGGCTTTGAGGAAGACGCCTCCGAGCTGGGTGAGTTAGTCCGGGACGAGCGAGCCTCCGACACGCCGGGGGAGGTGATGCGAGATATGGAGAGCACCCAACTTCGGGCGGCCATAGAGCGGCTCCCCGAGCGCCATCGGCTCGTCTTGGTTGGGCGGTACGGCCTCGACGGCCAGAAGCCCGCGACCCTCGCCGAGCTCAGCGAGGAGCTTGAGATCTCGCGCGAGCGGGTCAGGCAGATCCAGCGCGAGGCGGAGCGGATGCTCAAGAACGGCGAGTACGGGCTGGCTTCCAAGGACGCCGCGGCCTAGAACACTCCAGTAATACCCTACGGTGAGGGCCATCGAACTTCAAGCAGGTACAGGCTCGGGAGATGCCGACCATCTCGGCTTTACTTGACCAACGGGCCCTAAACTGCTCCGAGAAAGAAGGGCCATTTTCCCTTTTGTTATCTTTTGGTTACTGCCCTGTTACCCGCGCGGGATATACAGATATTCGGTTACGGTCTTGGCGTCCGTTCGCTCCTTTCTTCCCCACCCCTTGCGGGCGCCGGGCCTACCACCTGCCTCTATACCCTAGCGGTTCTCTCGGCGCTCCTCCTGACCTCTCCGGGGTGAACTAGGCTTCTCCGGCGCTCCTCCTGTTGGTCTCGCTTATCATGCTCCTAAAGTACTCGCTGGTGTCGCTCTGGGTTTCTCCGGAGCTGCTCTGGACTTCTCCAGCACCCCTATCGGTCTCCTCCGTGCTGTTTTGGGCTTCCCCGACGCCCCTCTGGGTTTCCTTTGCGCTTCTCCGGTAGAAGAAAAACATAGAGTCGAGGAACCCCATATAGGCATTCACCGAGTCCCGAGCGAGCGACCGGGCAGCCTCTTGTTGCCGCTGCTGCTGGTCGACCAACTCCTGAATCATTTCCCGGTTAGCCTCGGCCTGGGTACGGAGGTTGTTGATCACGCTATCAAGAAATTCTGCGTCAACTCGGCGTTGAGCTCTTGGGTCGAGACGGTGCGACCGGCGGCCGCCTTGTACGACTCTAAGAGGGCTTCGGAGAACTGCTGGGCCGCGTCTTCTACCATCCTTGCCTGCTGGTCGTCCATGTCGCTTATGCTCCTTTTTACTCCTCTAATAGTGCTTCGTACTATGTTACCGATGGAGAGTCGGCCTAAACGAAAGGCTTGGACCCCGGACCTGGAGCTCGGCGTATGCCGACAAAATGGGGAACTGAGCGGACTCAGAGTCCGCTTCACGAAATATCCGAGGGTTCCTCCTCTACACACGAACCAGCTTTCGCCGTACCCCGCGAGAGCTCGATCAGGACCCGCAGATCATCCACACCGGGACGGACGATGCCGAACTCGGTGACGATGGCCGAGATGAGGCTCGCCGGCGTAACATCGAAGGCCGGGTTGTAGGCTTCTGTATCCTCCCGAGCGACCCACGCCCCATTGACCTCGAGGACCTCCGAGACTCCGGCGTCGGTCACGGGAAATAGCGAGGCCCAGCCTGGTGTGAGGGGACGCGGGCCTCGCAGAGGTTATCGGCATAGATGGCGCGTGGCTTTAGCTACGTGGTGTGCAAGCGAAGTAGCGTATCCCCCCGCTTCTTCGGCTAAGATGTATAACCGCGAGACGGTGGCAACGGCTAGGGTAAGACCTACCTCAGGGAACAAAACCTCGGGAGGAGTGGTCTGCACACTATCGTCGACCCGAAACCGAGCAGCGCAAGGCATTTGGAGGGGAGTGTACAGCTATTGACAAACGCTAGACGCAACCAAAGCACCAGCCACGAGGAGACAGTAAGCGAGGTTTCGAAGTTATTGAACGAGTCCCTACCGGGGTTTTATAGTAGAGGTTTCCCTCACGAGATCGTAGGCTACCAACGAGCAAGAGCAAGGAAGAGAGTGAAGAGCTCAGCTGTAGACGAGCAGGGCTACGCGCGGTTTAGGGTTCGCGGGGCGAGCCACACGAGCCAAGGACCTGGGCCGTTCGGGGAGGATGTCGAATCTGATCCTCGGGCCAAGTTCGAAGAGGCCCCTCACCTGCGGTGGCGGGAAGCGCTCGGATCCTAGAGATGGGCGATTGGCTATCGGACGTGGCCGAGTGGTTGTCTTCGGCGCCGGAAAACCCGGTGGTGGGTACCATCGTCGTGGGGACGATACTAAGCCTCGTGGTGCTCGGCGCGGTGATCGTCTATCTGCTAGGTGAATGGGGGGATCGAAGGCAGCGTAAGAGAGAGTTGAAGGGGCTGTTGCAGATCCTAGACATAGAGATCGCGGCAAACGAACGCCTGATACGAATCTTCGACGCTCGCCCTGCCTGGATCACCCGCGCCCCCGACCACTCTTTACAGAGCAGGGCCTGGGAAGACGCCAGGGTGAGGCTCGCGCACCTCCTGAAGAATCGCAAACAGTTCGATGATATCGCCAGGTACTATGGCACTATCCAGGCGGTGGAGGGATATCGCCTCCTCGATACCAGCGCAGTAGACTCTGACGAGGAACACAGGCAACAGCGCGTCAAGCAGCAGTTGCGCCTCATGCTGGAGCTCAGCGACGCAGCGAAGGGGCACATCCGCAAGCACGTTCCGGATGCCTCGATCGAAACCTCTCTAGAATCTCGAGGTGAGAGACACGACCCCGCTTAGTACGCATCAATCTACGCACCCAAGACCCTCAGAACAGGGGGCACGGCGTTCCTGTGACGCAACACAATCAGAGAGATCCTCTCTAGAATCCACGGCAACCCTTACTCTTAACGATTCGTTTCTCCGCGGTTTGTGAGAACTACGCTTCGAGGAATGAGTATTCTTCGATGATAAGGGGAGTTTGTAATCTATTCGAGATCTATAAGTGTGCAAAAGTGGCAGGGCCGGGGAGGGGGGAGATGTCCCGGCCCTAGCGGGTATTATAGCGGTTGTTTTCTTTTCGGGCTCGGGTCTCGTCGGCACCCGCAATCATGCGCACCTATGCCAGAGCAGACCCTAGCCGCGGGCCGCGCTTTCTCCCACGGGGTGGCGCTGGATCGGCTCGCTTCAGCCGGGGAGCGTGCCAAGCGTCACAGGCGTGAATTGTTCTTGTCGAAGCATTTCAGCTGCGCCTCGAACCGTTCCGCGACCAACCGACTGCCTGGTGCCGACAGGAGTTCCGCTACTTCCGGGTCTTGGCGGATCGCGTCGGAGACCACCACGTCCTTACCCGACGATAAGCGCTCGCGCCGAGCCGCCATCTTGATTACGGATCCGAAGTAGTCTAACCGTTTGTTCATCGTGTCGCGATGCAGGGACCGTAATGCATCCCGGCATTGAGATACAGTGGAGGCGCGTTGGGCGAGGAGGCGAGCCGCTGCTGGGCGTCGAGGATCGCCCGCAGGGCCGAGACCGGACGACGGAACACCGCCATGACCGCATCCCCGGCCGTCTTGATGGTTGCGGGGACGTATCCACGTCCGATACAGAAGCCGGGTCCCACCCCCGGTTGGGGTACTAGTTCGACAAACACGCACGTCGGTGTCACGTATCCGGCACTGTACCATCGCGAAACGCCGAAGCGGTACGGACGCGCCACTTGACTCGTACCCCGAACCGCGAGAATCGTAAGCCCTGCGGGCGTTCTCCCGAGTTTCTTCATCCGCACGGCGAACCGCCGGTAGACTGGCGTTTCGGTTGAACCGGTTCGTATCGGATACAAATGGCCACAGCTGCTCGGGGGAGGAGCGAAGCCACCATACCCACCGATAGTGAAACTCTGGGGTTGGAGGTGGAGGAGCTTCCAAAGGTACGCTACGGGATGGGGAACAACGCTTGTTGAGCATTCCTGGATCCTGGGCGCTTCTCGGTTTTGTATTTGCCTCACACAATAGGAACGCGGGCAGGAGTGATACCGTATCCGAGTGAAGGGTTCGATAAGTCTGCTGTTCGGGAGCAAGGAGTGGAGAGGCGCCTCGCTTAGAGCTCACTTCGGGGATCGGTAAAATAAGGAGATACGACTCCCTACACCTACACCGACTCTAGTAAGTAATGATTCCGAATACTCCCCTATGGAGTAGCGGGGATACTATACTGTGCGGTATCCCCGCTACGTGCTCCGAAAACTAGCCCTTGGTGGCTATGTAGTAGCTGTTTATGAAGTCGTGAGGGAGCTGCTCGACCTCCACCTTCGTGAAGCCTGCTTCTTCGAGCATCTCTTTGGCCTTCTCCTCGCCCCACATCGCCCCGAGCCCCTCGCCGCTTTGCGCCAAAGAGACCGTCATGCAGTGCATGGTGGAGATGGTGTAGAGGAACGGCCCGATGGGGTGGTCCATGTTGTTGTGATGGTGGCTGGAGCCCGCGATGTCCTGCATCAAGTAGACCCCATCCGGGCGCAGCCCATCGGCTATACCCTTCAACACTGCTGCCGGCCGGGCTTGATCATGCACCACGTCGAAGGTGGTGATAAGGTCGTAAGAAGCCTCCTCATCGAGGGCCGCGACGTCCTTGACCTCAAAGCGCACGTTGGTAGTGTCATGCTCTTGGGCTTCGGCGCGGGCGCGGGCGATGCCCTCCTCGGAGATGTCGTAGCCGGCGAAGCGGCTGTTGGGAAACCTACGGGCCATGAGGTTGAGGGCCTTGCCGCTGCCACAACCGACGTCCAAAACGTCGATGCCGGCTTTGAGGCGCTCGATCAGGCCGGGCACTAGCGGCAGGATGTGGTCGGTCAGGGCCGCCACGACCGTCTGGGCACTCTCCTCGGCCATGACCTCGTGGAAACGGGGATAGGCCGAGTATGGCAAGCCGCCGCCCTTCTCGAAACTCTCGACTATTCCGTCCTCGACCGACGCCAGCACGGAGATCCACTGGGTGGTGACGGCGATGTTGTCGGGCGCGGCCGCCCTTGTCAGCCACGCCGCGTGCTCCAGGGGAAGACTGTACGTCCCATCCTCCGGTTCGTTCTCGACGACACCGCTGACGACCATCGCGCCGAGCCACTCGCGCACGTAGCGCTCGTTTAGACCGGCTGCGGCTGCGATCTGCTCGCTCGTTGAAGGGGGCAGCCCCGCCATGGCGTCGAACAGCCCGGTCCGGTGGCCGATCGAGGTCATTAGCGTGAGCGCCCCCTCGTTCAAGGCGCCCAGCATCCGCTCGGCGAACGCTTCGGCCCTTCCCTGATCTAGTTCTTGCATGGCTATGACTCTCCTTTCTCTATGGTCTCTAGAGCCCTCGCGAGTCCAGCTCGCAAATGCGAGCTAGATAGCGATCTGGTCCAGTAACCCGCGCGTTACTCGCGTCGGGTTGTCCAGGAAGGCGAAGTCCCTCACGATAACACCGTCGAGGTGCGGGTTCGTCAACACCCCGTTATAGAGATCCGTCTTGGCATAGTCTTCCATCGCCTGACGATCCCGCCAAACGTACACCCCACCATAGGTATTCGTCTCGGGGTTCGCCAGCCAGGTCTTCGAGACGAGACCGGGCAGGTTGGCGAAAGCGGGAGCGATAGCCTCGCAGTGCCTGCGGTAATCTTCCTCGCTTATATCCTTAAGGCGGAAGTTGATGATCTGGATGTGCATGATCCTCCTTCGAGTCGATCTTCTGGTTTGCCTTCTCGCGATTACATCCCTCTACTCGCTCGTCTCATCGCCGCACCTTTTGTCCTGCCTCCGATATCCCGGCAAGCTCGACAACCAGGAGCTGCTCCAGATCCGCTCGCGCTTCCTGGATGAACTCCACCCGCTCGCGCTCCTTTTCCTGCTCCTCCTCGGCCCTCCACCTGTCGGCTTCCACAAGGGCCGGCAGGTCTTCCTGAGTGAGGTCTTCGAGCTTCTTGGTATAAGTTCGTCTCTTGTCGACGAGATCTACGTAGCCCTGCTCCGCAAGGTGTCTATCGAGGAATCGCTCCGCGACGTGCTCTCTGAGGGCCGGATGGAGGCCCTGGCGCTCCGCTGCGGAGAGCTCACCGACCTCCTTTTGGCGCAAACCTGGCTCGCCCGGCACTTCCACGAAAAGCTTTCTGTTACGGCGCTCGTTCAAGTCTTGTTCTATTAAACCGAGGATTCGCTCCCACAGGGAAAGATTCCCCATCTGTTTTGGTGTCGGGCGGTCAAGACGGTACGTCGTGTTCTCCACTGGTTGGTGCATGCTCTGGTCCCTCCTCTGCATCCGTTTCTCAGGCCGCTATACCGGCCGACTGCGCGGTCTCGACTATCCCCGCTCCAGCGGCGGAATCCTCCACGAAGAAGCCCTCGGGTTCGATCGGGAACTTCACCCGGACGTCTTCTTTGGGGTGCCGTCCCACGACCAGGTCGACGGCTCGGCCGACGCTCGCTGCTCGAACCGCCACCTCGAAACGGGTCGCTCCGTTGCTCACCTCGATCGAAACCTTAACCACTTGAATCACCCTCTCTTGCTGACCCTAACAAAGGCTCTTCCTGACCTTTATTATTTGCCACAAGTATCGACGTGGATGAGGTTTTCGGCATCGGACTAAAGAACGGTTGTTGTATAAGGCTTTAGCCGGAGTGATAATCTAGGTCTAAAGGCGGAGAAGAAGAGGTTATGGCGATAAGGGTCTTGATAACAGACGATCATGGCGTGGTACGTCAGGGGCTGCGCATGTTCTTGGGTCTTGACCCGGAGCTCGAGGTGGTGGGCGAAGCCGCAAACGGCGCAGAAGCGCTCAGGATGGCTCGCGAGCTCGAACCCGACGTGGTGCTGATGGACCTCTTGATGCCTGTGATGGACGGCATCGCCGCTACCGATGCCATCCGAGCGGAGATGCCCGACGTGGAGGTCATAGCGCTCACCAGCGTCCTGGAGGATGCTTCGGTAAGCGATGCGGTGCGGGCGGGGGCCATCGGCTACCTGCTCAAGAACACGGAGGCCGACGAGCTTGGGCGGGCGATCAAAGCCGCCGCCGACGGCCAGGTGCAGCTTGCGCCCGAGGCGGCGGCCCGACTCATGCGCGAGGTGCGCGCCCCCGAGAGTCCCGAGTCCCTCACCGAGCGCGAGACCGAGGTCCTGAAGCTCCTGGCCCTGGGTAAGGCTAACAAGCAGATCGCCAACAGCCTCTTTATCGGGGAGAAGACGGTCAAGACCCACGTCTCGAGCATCCTGATGAAGCTTGGTGTCCAGAGCCGCACCCAAGCCGCCCTTCACGCCGTCCGGATCGGCCTGGTGAGCATAGACGAGCTGAACGAGGAGTCTTGGTAGCGCTAGCGAAACGCCGGGAACCGCTCACGCCGCTACGCGTGCTGATCGTGGAGGACTCCGAAGACGATGCCCTGCTCCTCCTGCGCGAACTGGAGCGCGGCGGCTACGAGCCGGACTACGAGCGGGTGTACACCCCCGAAGCGATGAAAGAAGCGCTCGCCGATTCCGAGTGGGACGCGATCGTCTCCGACTATCACATGCCTCATTTTGGGGCCCCGGAGGCGTTGAAGATGTGGCGCGAGACGGGCTCCGAAGCGCCGTTCATCGTCGTCTCTGGCAAGGTCGGAGAGGACGTCGCCGTCGAGATGATGAAGACCGGGGCGTATGACTACGTCATGAAGGACAACCTCGCGCGCCTGTGCGCGACGGTAGAGCGCGGTTTAGAGGAAGCCAGGCAGCGACGGGAGCGAAAGCGGGCGGAGAGGGAGCTCAGGCGCCGCGACGCCATCCTCGAAGCCGTACGGTTCGCGGCGGAACGTTTGCTCGGTGAGGCGGTTAGTTGGGAGGAGAGCGTAAGGTCCATCCTGCGGCGGCTCGGGGAAGCCACCAGGACTAGCCGCGTCTACATCTTCGAGAACTTCGTCGGAGACGACGGCGAGGTATGGGCTACCATGCGCCACGAGTGGGTGGCGACAAGCGTATCGCCCCAGGTGGACAATCCCTTGATGGCGGCGATGCCGTACCGGGCCGCCGGTTACGGCCGTTGGGTGGAGATGCTGGGGCGGGGAGAGCCGGTGTACGGGCACACACGCGAGTTCCCGGAGAGCGAACAGCCAGAGCTGCGCAACCAGGACATTCTCTCCATAGTAGTAGTGCCGATCTTCGTCGAGGGGCGATGGTGGGGCTTCATCGGGTTCGACGAGTGCGTCCGGGAGCGCCAATGGTCAACGGCCGAGGTGAGCGCTTTAGGTGCGGCGGCGGGCACTTTAGGCGCGGCCATTAGGCGGAGGCGGATCGAGGAGGAGCTCAGACAGAGCGAGGAGCGCTATCGGGCCGTGATCGAGCAGGCCACCGACGGTATCTACCTGCTCGACGTCGGAACCAGGCGGGTCCTAGAGACCAACCCGTCTTTCCAGAAGATGCTCGGGTACGCAGCCGAGGAGCTACGCGAAATGGAGGTCTACGACTTCGTCGCGCATTCGCGCGAAAACGTCGACTCCGTGATTCAACGCACCCTGGAGCAAAAGCGACGCCTCGTGGGCGAGAGGAAGTATCGCCGCAAAGACGGAACGCTCATGGACGTCGAGGTCGGCGTGAGCGTGATCTCCTACGGTGACAAGGAGGTGATATGCACCATCATCCGCGATATCACCGAGCGCAAGAGAGCCGAAGAAGCCTTGGCCCGGAGTGAGAATCGTCTGCGCACGATCATCGAAACGGAACCGGAGTGCGTCAAGGTGCTCGGCATGGACGGTTCCCTGCTGGAGATGAACCCCGCCGGGCTCTCCATGATCGAGGCGGACTCGCTGGAGCAGGTGCGCGGACAGCCAGTGTACGAGTACATCGCCCCCGAACATCGGACCGATTTCGTGGCGCTTACGGAAAGCGTGCTGCACGGCGGGTCCGGAACGCTGGAGTTCAAATTTGTCGGGTTGAAGGGCACGCTACGCTGGCTTGAGACCCACGCCGTCCCGCTCCGCGACGCTCGAGGCGAGATCGCTGGGCTCCTCGCGATAACGCGTGACATTACCGAGCGCAAGAAGAACGAGGAGGCCCTAAGACAAAGCGAGCGGCTCTACCGCGCGGTGATCGAGCAAGCCACGGAGAACATCTTCCTTGTGGACGTCGAGACCCGGCGCATCGTGGAGT
>JALZFK010000027.1 GCA_030861585.1 Actinomycetota bacterium
CTCCTGGAAGGGACGTATGACCGCTTCGACGGGTCGCACTCGCTTCACGCCCATAGCAGCACCGTGTATTCCCTTAAGGTACTAACTTGGAACAGCTCGCTGTTTATTCACGAGTCGCCGAGAAGGGGTCTTCTCGGAAACTCGTATCCAAACCCCTGGATATGGGGGCGTAGATGGGGCAAATTTGAGTGGTTTTCCACTTTTCCATACGGTAGAGCCGAGCCTAGATGTAGTGGTGCTGAATAGATATACCAGAAAACCTTCGTGCTCAAAGCAGCAGTCTAGCTACTTAACCATCCAAGTAAAGGTTGCCAGTGGGGGAGAAGCCACCCCTAAAAGCTGAACACATTCTAGTCTAGTACTTAGAGGTAGCGCAGCGCCCTGCCAGAGTAAGAGCGCACCCGCCTCCTTCCGGTTAGCTTCGCGCAAGCCCTGCTATCTTACGGCCACTATGGTGAGCGTGAGTGCGTTTGTAGATGGTGTACAAAACTCCGACCTTTCTTTGCAGAGTCACATTGTGTTTTAGAGCCTCTACCCCCTCATCCCCGGTCAGGTAAGCGAAGCCCGTGCGGGTAAATCCGCACCCGCCGCCTACCCGCTCGCCCCAAGGCTCGAAGTATTCCATGAGGCTCTCCCAGGCGAGATCCGCTTCGAGCATCGTGGGGTAGTGCGCCCGAACGAGTGCTCCCGAGCGAGCCGTGGAGCCCGCCACCGGGCCCTCGCGGTCCACGATCAGCACGTCTATGCCCTGCTCGGCCAGATGGAAGGCGACGCTCGCCCCCACTACCCCAGCCCCGACGACGAGCACCTCCTTCGCCACCATCACCCCTTCTGGTCTCCGTCCGATAGAAGAGTTAGGGTAGCATCTCAGAGAAAGAGGATGGGCTTCTTCCCTCGCTAGCCGGGCTGGCCACCGTCGATAGACCAACCAGAGAGGGCCTCGTTAGACTCTCACTAGCCTGCCAAATTAGATCTTCTGCTTACGCTACGCTCCTCTCTTCTTCCCGCTAACCGAGGAGTAGACAAAGAAGGGCCTTCTGGGCGTGCAGCCGGTTCTCGGCCTGGTCGAAGACCCTGCTCTTCGGACCGTCTATGACCCCGGCGGTCACCTCCTCGCCCCGGTGTGCCGGGAGGCAGTGCAGGAAGACGGCGTCGGGGTCGGCGAAGCTCATCAGCTTCTCATCCACCTGGTAGGGGGCAAACTTCTTCTTGCGTTCCTCGGCCTCGGTTTCCTGGCCCATGCTGGCCCACACGTCGGTATAGACGACCTGCGAGCCGGCTACTCCTTCGTGCGGATCTTGCGTAAGCGTCGGGGCGGCGCCGAGCTTCACGGTCAGCTCCATGATCTCGGGGCTCGGTGGGTGGCCTTCGGGGTGAGCTATGGTGAGCTGGGCGCCTACCAAGGCGCAACCCAGGGCCAGGGAATGGGCGACATTATTGCCGTCGCCGACGTAGGTGATTTTCACCCCTTCCAACGCGCCGAACTCTTCGCTGACGGTGAGGAGGTCGGCGAGGGCCTGGCAGGGGTGGTGCAGATCGGAGAGGCCATTTATTACGGGGACATCGGCGGCTACGGCGAGTTCTTCGATCTCCTCGTGCCCGAAAACGCGGGCCATGATACCGTCCGTGTAGCGGGAGAGGGTCTTGCCGATGTCGGAGGTAGCCTCACGCTTACCCATCTGTATCTCCTGTGGGCTTAAGGGTAAGGCGTGGCCACCGAGCTGGTACATGCCGACCTCGAAGGAAACGCGGGTGCGGTTGGACGGCTTCTGGAAGATCATGGCGAGCGTCTTGCCGCGCAAAGGTTGGAAGGAATCGCCGGCCTTTTGCAAAGCCTTTATCCTGACAGCTTCGCCGAGGATGAGCTGGATCTCCTCGGGACCGAACTCGGCGAGGATTAGACAGTCCCGCCCTGCGAGGGGAGAGGAATGCGTCGACCTTTCGTGCTGCTGAGCGGGAATCGCGGTGTTCTTCTTCTAGGCGACGGCCGGCTGGGCTTCCGCCGGGAAACCAAACGGGACGTTCACCAAGACGTCTACGGCTGCGCGTATAGTGTCGAGGGCGGTCCGGATCTCGGTCCGCGTTACGGTGAGGGGCGGGGCGAGCCGTATAGTGGTCCCACCGATGAGGTTGACGAGCACGCCTTCTTCGAGGCACTTCTCGAAGACCTCCTTGGCCAGCTCGAGATCTGCCAGGTCAATGGCGAGCAAGAGCCCTTCCCCACGCACCTCTGCCCCAGGGATCCTTTCGGCTATAAGCCACAGGGCGTTCTTGAGGACCGCCCCCTTGAAGCGCACTTCTTCGAGGAAGAAGGCGTCGCCCACCACCTTGAGGACCGCCTTTACCGCGGCCATCGCGAGCGGATTGCCGCCGAAGGTCGACCCATGATTGCCGGGCGTAAGCGTCGCGTACTCCTCCTTAGCCATCATCGCTCCTACGGGCACGCCGCCGCCAAGGCCCTTGGCGCTCGTAAGCACGTCCGGGACTACCCCTATGCCCTGGTAGGCGTACAGGTGTCCCGTCCGACCCGCACCGGTCTGGACCTCGTCGAAGATGAGGAGTGCTCCGTGCTCGTCGCACA
>JALZFK010000031.1 GCA_030861585.1 Actinomycetota bacterium
TGGTGGAGTTGGTGACGTAGCTGATGACGGTCTCCAGCTCCATGAAGTAGGCGGTTTTCAGGAGCTCTATGATCTCGTCGCGCTTCTGCTTCATCTCCTCCGAGAGGATCCCCTCGCTGCTCCGTCCGGTCTCCATACTCTGTGCCTCCTTGAGGTTCCGCTTGCGGTCGTACCGAGCCTTATTTACCCCCGGCACCCGGGATCCATAACCCTCGGATCGATCCTCGGTACCCTGCTTACGCTTCCGGCTCTCCACGGCCGCCGGTGCAGCCGTTCCCGGAGCGGGGCGCCGTCTCGCTGACCCGGAATTGATCCACGAACTGTTGGAGACGAGGGTCGTCGGCCCCCGTGAGCTCGAGTTGGTTTCTCCAGGCGGTAGCGACCACGGGCGCAGACAAGCCTGGGTACGGGCTGACCAGCACATACTCTTGCCGGGCCAGGTCTCGCAGGATAGCGACCTGATCGTCCGGCAGGTCCGGCTGGTAGGTTACCCAGACGGCCCCATGGTCTAGGGAGTGAACGGCAGCCTCGTTCTCGACGGGAGAGCTGTAGAAACCGCAGTTTTGCCAGTACGGGGCATGGTCCCCGTTGGTCGGGGGGTCCTGATCGTAGGTAATCGACTCGTTGAGATTCCTGTTGGTGGTCGCCGGGTAAGTCCGTACTCCCTCGGGCGGGTTCTTAGGCGGCGGCTGGGACGGGGCTTCGTCTACCCCCGCGGCCGGCATAGCCGTATCCTCATTCGGACTGACCATAGCTTCGGCCGGGGTCAGCGTGGCCTCGCCCGGTGCCTCTCCGCTCACGGCTCCGCCAGAGGCCTGCTCGGGCGTCTCACCACCGCCTCCCGCACTATCCTCGCCGCAGGCAGCGAAGAGCAGCACGAGAGCCACGAGCACGAGCAAAGCTGCCAACCTCGCCCTATAAGACCCCGGGAGTCCCGGACGGCCGTCGCGGCGACTGCTTCTAGGCTCCAAAACTACCTCCTTGCTCCGGGATTATCCGCGGTTGTTGCGCCATGGTACGCTCGGTAGGTCTCTAATCTACGAAGTGCTTACGCGCACCACAGTCTCCCAGTTCACAGGCCCTAAGGAAAAATAAGATCCGCCGGGTGATGCCGATCGGCTGTGATCTTTGGGTCCTATCCTCACCGCTACGTGTTCCGATCTTGGGGCCGGCATCCGAGCAGTTGGCGTGATCGTATATCATTAGCGGGTCCGCATCTTTCATTTATCCGGAGCTTCCGCGATCGGGAACGCGGCCCTCACATCTTGGAAAGCAGATCGGGAGGTGGTTTCTTGAGGATGAAGAAGGATCTGGCGCATAACGGGCACACGGAAGGAAAGAGGCTAATTAGGTCGCTCCTCGTGAGGCTCGCGCTTGTCGCGCTCTTCGCCGGATCCTGTGGCAGCGGGACCGAAGAGCAGCGCCAAGATCCCGTCGTAGGCGGGTCGCGGGTCGGATCGGAGGAGGCACAAGCCGAGGCAGATCTTGGGCACCCGGCCCTCGGGAATGAGAACGCGCCGGTCGTCTTAGTCGAATACGCGGACTTCCAATGACCATTCTGCGGCAAGTTCGCCCGTGAGGTAGAACCAGGATTGGAGAGATACGTCGAGGACGGGGCGTTGAGGATAGAGTGGCGAGACTTCCCTTACCTGGGTCAGGAATCAGTGAACGCGGCGCAGGCCGCACGCGCGGCCCAAGAGCAGGGCCACTTTTGGGATTACCACGACCTGCTCTACGAGAACCAGAAGTCGACCAACAACGGCGCCTTCTTCGACGATAGGCTCCTCGACCTCGCCCGGGAGGCGGGACTCGACGTGGAGCAGTTCGAAGCGGGGTTCAGAAGCGGCGAGTACGAGGCCGTCGTGAACGAAGACTTCCGCGAAGCCCAGGACGCCGGGATCCAGGGCACCCCAAGCTTCACCATCAACCAACAGAGGCTCGTGGGCCCGCAACCTTTGGAGGCCTTCGAGCAGATTCCTCGCGAAGGAAGCCATACTCTAACCATATTTCGCCCCCACATCGGGGAATCCGAGGGGTGCTCCCTCTGGTATAGTGCCCCTTCGTAGGGGAAACATACGAGGGCACGAAGAGAGGGTTCCCTCGGAAAGGGGTGTAGGGCGTTATGGGCACGGTACGCGAGGCCACCTTCGACCTTTTACGCGAGCTCGGGATGACGACCGTCTTCGGCAACCCGGGCTCGACGGAGTTGCCTTTTTTGCAGGACTTCCCGGACGACTTCCGGTACATACTGGGGTTACAGGAAGCCACCGTCCTCGGGATGGCGGACGGGTATGCTCAGGGGACCGGGGAGGCGGCGTTCGTCAACCTGCACACCGCCCCGGGGCTCGGAAACGCGATGGGGGCGCTAGTGACGGCGTGGCACAACAAGACCGCGCTCGTCGTGACGGCGGGGCAGCAGGACCGGCGGCATATAGCGCTCGATCCCATGTTGAGTGGAAACCTGGTAGATCTCGCCAAGCCGTACGTGAAACGCAGCAGCGAGCCGTACCAGGCGAAGGACGTGCCCAGGGAGATCTTGCGCGCCTACCACACCGCCATGCAGGCCCCCCGAGCACCGGTATTCGTCTCGATCCCGATGAACGACTGGAACGCGGAGGCCGATCCGCTCCCCCATCGTGAGGTCTTTCACGAGCCCGAGCCCAGCTCGGAGGGGTTGGAGAAGTTCGCGGAGGTGCTGGCTGCAGCCCAGAGGCCGGCGATCGTGGCGGGGGCCTGGATAGACCGGAAGGGAGCCTTCTACGATACGGTGGCGCTCGCCGAGAAGCTTAAGGCGGCGGTATGGGAGGCCCCGCTAGCGTCGCGGGCGGGATTCCCGCAAGACCACCCTCTTTTTCAAGGAACCCTCGCCCCCGCCCAGAAGCCGGTTAGCGAACAGCTCTCGGGGTACGACGTAGTGCTCGTCATCGGCGCTCCCGTCTTCTTGTACTACCCCTACGTCCCCGGCCCCGTCGTCGAAGAAGGCACCCAGGTACTCCACATCACGGGGGACCCCGACAAGGCCGCCCGCGCTGCCGTGGGGACGAGCCTCGTCGGGAACGTCACGCTCACCGTGCGTCGGCTTATGGAGCTATTACCGGAGGAGACAGACCGTTGCGCGCCGCCCGTGCGGGAAGCGCCCCCAGCCCCCGAGGCGGAAACGCCAATACCGCCCGCGTACCTGATGCACACCCTCGCGCAGGTTCTACCGGAGAAGACAGCAATCTTCGAGGAGTCGGGCTCCTCCAGAGGAACGTTCCACGAGTACATAAGGCCAAGCTGGCCGGGTGCGTACTTCAACGCCGCTTCGGGGGGCTTAGGATACGCGATGCCCGCCTCCGTCGGGTACAAGCTCGCCCGGCCCGAAAGCCCCGTGGCGTGCGTGATCGGGGACGGGTCGAGCATGTACTCGATCCAAGCCCTCTGGAGCGCCGCCCAATACGGCGCGAACGTCGTCTTCGTCGTCGTAGACAACAAGGGCTACTACATCCTTAAAGGCTTCCGCGACTCCTTGGGGATTAGCGACACCGTCCCCGGCCTCGACGTTCCCAACCTCGACCTCGTCAAGACAGCCGAGAGCTTAGGCGTTGCCGGAGAGATGGTCGAGAAGCCAGACGCTCTCCCGCAAGCCTTGAGGCGCGCCTTCGACGCCGGACGGCCTTATCTCCTCAACGTGGTCGTCGAACCCGAGACCCCGGATCTCCCAGGCTCCGAAGCCTAACGCGCTCTGCCGCGGGCACAGAAGATCAAGGAGGGCGCCAGCGTTCGTTAGAAATCGAAGGCTGGCCTTCCGGCAGAGCTCGCTTGAGGAGAAGACGTCTCTAGTAATAGTGCCAAGTCGAGGTCCGACTACCTACGCGACGCCTCCCTCCCTAGAGGTGGGTTGTTTCGAGGAGTGCCCTCCTGCTCGCCGTCCTCGGGTCGAGAGCCGGTCAACGGCCAGCCAGCGGGAAAACCCCAAGGCCGACCGCTAACCGCGTGTAAACCTTTTTCAGGTCCTGGTCTACGACATCTCACCGCCTTGTTCGGCGTCCCGCTCGGACGGAGATTCGGATTGCTCCTTGAACTGCCCTCCCTCGGGGGCGTCTTCCTCCTGCCCTTGACGGAGCTGGCGCCTGAAGCCGCCACTAATAAGCAGGTTCCGCTCCCGTTCCGAAAACTCCGCCAAGAGCGTGACCTCCGTGCCGTTCATCTGGGCCGTTACCTCTGTCTCGCCATTCTCCAGGTGCTCGCGGATATCCGGCAGCGTCACCTCCTGGCCCTCCTCGAACTGATCGTAATCCTCCTCGTTCTTGAAGAGCAGGGGCAGGATACCCTGGGCCACGAGGTTTCGCCGGTGGATGCGGGCGAAGCCCTTGGCGATGACGGCCCTAACCCCGAGGTGCAGCGGCGCGAGCGCGGCGTGCTCCCGGCTAGATCCCTGCCCGTAGTTCTCGCCCCCGACGATGATGCTCGGCGCCCACTCCTGGGCCTTGTTGGGGAACTCCGGGTCGAAACGTCGCAACGTGTATTTGGCAAGCTCCGGCACGTTCGAGCGGAACGCCATCACCTCGACCCCGTTGGGCGAGAGATCTCCGGTCGAGACCTCGTCGGGAAGGATTATGGCCACCGTACCCGTGAAATCGTCGGGCAGCTCCTCGGCCTCGGG
>JALZFK010000249.1 GCA_030861585.1 Actinomycetota bacterium
CCCGCCCGGTCGGGATCGACAAGGTGTTGATCTCCGCCCAGCACCAGGACGGAATGGAGGCTCAGATAAAAGGCGACCTCTTGGAGGCCGTGATCGAACCCGTCATGCCCGAGGAGCTCTTCGACAAGGCTAACACCGATATACTGGTCAACCCTACGGGCCGGTTCGTGACCGGCGGACCGCAGGGCGATTGCGGCCTGACCGGGCGTAAGATTATCGTCGACACCTACGGCGGGGCGGCCCCCCACGGAGGAGGTGCCTTCTCGGGTAAGGATCCGACGAAGGTCGACCGTTCGGGCGCCTACGCCGCTCGCTATGTGGCAAAAAACGTGGTAGCCGCGGGCCTGGCGGACCGGTGCCTGGTGCAGTTGGCCTATGCGATAGGGGTGGCTCATCCGGTGAGCGTGATGGTCGAGGCCTTCGGCACCGAGGTGGTCGACATGACGACACTGCACACCCTCGTCGAGGAGCACTTCGATCTGAGGCCGGGGGCGATCATCCGCGACCTCAAGCTTAGGCGCCCGATCTATGCGCAGACCGCCGCCTATGGTCACTTCGGCCGTAAGGAGTCGGGCTTCACCTGGGAGGAAACCGACCGAGCCGACGCTCTACGCCGCGCCGCCGACTTGTAGTTGGCCGGCCACGCGGCGTCCGCCCGCGGGGGCTCATCGCGCCGACAGGGGGTAACCCTGGCCGCGCGGGTGAGCCTCCTCATCCCCTCGCACACCCTACCACCGTTTAGCTACCTCGTCCCGGAACGCCTTGCCAGAAAGGCACGGGTCGGGACGGCAGTCGTGGTACCCCTCTCTGGTTACTCCCGGCTCGGCATTGTCGTTGGGTATGAGGAAGCCGGCAGGCGTGCCCTCAAGGAGATACGGGCGGTGGCGCAGGGGCTTTCCCTCCCCGAAAGCTTGGTGAAGCTGTGCGGCTGGGCCGCCAGAGCCGCGGCCCTCCCGCCGCACGCCGTGCTCCGGATGGCGCTCCCACCGGGGCTCCAAACCTCTAGCTATGAGATCCGCTATCCAGCCCCGGGCTGGCCATGGAAGGCTGGCAGCGTCGTCGGCCGAATGAAGCTGCGCCGATTCTTAGGCGGCGAGGGCTTGAAGGCCGCCGAAAAAACCGGAAGGGTGGTATTTGCCCCAGACCTGCCGACGCAGCGAACCGTTGAGTGGGCGATAGCGAACGAGGGGGCCGACCTCGAGCTGCTACGACGGGCGCCTCGGCAGCGGGCGCTCTTGGAGGCCCTTATAAGTTACGATCGCGGTCTTCCGGTCACGGACCTTTTGAGCGCGGTCGGCGCCAGGAGGGACGTCCTCCGACGGCTGATCCGTCGTGGGACCGTCCGGCTGGAAAGGAGGCCCGAGCCGCCCCCCATTTGGGACGCGAGAGGTTCGGGCGCGGGTTTGGCGATTTACGCGAAGGAGGCGGAGAGGGCGCTTTCGCGGGGTGGAGCTTGGGTATGGCGGATGCCGAGCGCGGAGAGCGTCGCGGCGGTGGCGGCCGTGGCGAGGGCCGCCATTAGCCGCGGAGGGGGTCAAGCCCTGGTGCTCGCGCCGGAGATCGGGGACGTTAAGCGGCTGGTGGAGATGTTCGAGGGGTTACTGCCCGCGGGGCTCACGGTGGCGCCGTACCACAGCGAGCTGGGGAATGGCCGTGCTGCGGTTTATGAAGCGGCGCGCCGGGGGGAGGTGGACGTTCTGGTGGGGACACGCGCGGCGGTGCTCGTGTCGCTGGCGCGCCTCGAGGCTATCTGCGTAGTGGACGAGCCGAACGAGGCGCACCGGGCTTCCATGGGATACGAGGGCGTCCCGATCCACGTTCGGGACCTGGCGCGCGCGCGGGGCCGGATCGAAGGCGCCACCGTTTTTTTCTTCTCGCCTTTTCCTTCCTTGAGGCTGTACGCCCCCGAAAGTGGTGTGCGACGCTTGCCGCCCCGGGAGCCCGCCCGGTGGCCGGCGGTCGCCGTGGTGGACATGCGAGGTACGGGAGCCATCTTGAGTTCGGCTCTGCTCGAGGCCTGTCGCCGGACGATCCGTACCGGGGGACGCGTCGGCGTCGTAGTGAACCGTCTCGGCCGCGCGGCGAGCGTCTCCTGCAGTCGATGCGGCTTCGTGTGGGTATGTCCGGCATGCGATCTGCCCCTCGGCCTGCACGAGGCGCTTGGCACAGGTTGTCTCTGCTGCGGTTACTGCGGGCATAAAGAGAGTGCTGCCCGCAAGTGCCCGAATTGCGATTCGAATCGTCTTAGCGGCGGCGGCGTCGCCATGGAGAGGGTGCGGGAGGAGCTTGTAAATGCTTTAGGTGCCGAGGAGGTCGGGCTCGTGACAGCGTCTGGGCGAGAAGGGGAGACGGCGCCGATCGTTGTTGGTACGGTCCGCTGTATGCTCGAGGAAGAGTGGGAGCTGCTCGTAATCCCCGACGCGGATTCCTTACTTTTCGCCGCATCTGTGGAGAAGGGCTTCAGGCTGTTGTATGGGGTAGCCGAGAGGAGCAGCACTAGACTGCTCGTGCAGACCCGCTTGCCGGACCACCCCGCTCTAAGGGCGGCGCTCCGGGGCGACTACGAGTCGTTCGCCGCGGCGGAACTCCCCAAGCGCCGCGCTCTAAAGTACCCGCCCCACGCGCACCTGGCGGAGGTCACGTTCGAGGGATCCGAGGAGGCGGTGCAGCATGCGGTAGAATCGAGGTTGCGACCCGCTCTCGGAAGCGGGGTGGAATTGCTCGACCCGGTGCCGCTTTCAGGGGATGGAGGGCGCCCCGCTTGGCGGGTGTTGCTGAGGAGTCGCAAGCGCCACTCGGTGGCGGAGGCCACGGGGTTCGTCGCCCAGCTAGCGGCTAAGACTCATGGCCACGACGGACTCAAGGTACATATAAATATGGACCCCGAGGAGGTGTAAAAGTGGAAAAAGTGGCGCATGAGATCAGAACATTCGGAGACCCGGTATTGAAGTCGCGGGCGACCCCGGTGAAGGACTTCGACGAGTCATTAAAGCGCTTGATGGAGGACATGAAGAGGGTCATGCGCGAGAACGAGGGCGTGGGTCTCGCAGCTAACCAGATAGGTCACCTCAAACGTATCTTCGTCGCATCTGTGGAGGATGAGGAGTACGCGATCGTCAACCCCGTGATCGAGGAGAGGTCCGAAGTCTCCGAGAAGGGCATCGAGGGTTGCCTCTCGATACCGGAGACCCGGGTCGAGGTCGAGCGTTCATGCGCCGTGACGGTCTCGGGTAAAGATCTCTCGGGCACGCCTGTGCGCATCGAGGCCGAGGGCCTCCTCGCCCGCATCTTTCAGCACGAGATAGATCACCTTGACGGCGTCTTGATCTTAGACCGCACCGACCGCGAGTCTCGCAAGAACGCCATGCGTGAGATCCGAGAACGTATGCTGACGCCTGGTCGGTAAACCCCCCGAGCCGAGGTCACCCGTATGAAGTTAGCGTTCGCCGGCACCCCAGCCTTCGCCGCCACGATCTTGAGCGGCCTGCTCGATTCGGACCACGAGGTTGGGCTCGTGGTCTCTCAACCCATCCGCCGCGGCGGGCGCGGGCGCAAGTTCCTTACAAACCCCGTGGCTGAACTCGCGCTGGCCACAAACCTCCCCCTGCTTCAGCCGGATCGCATTGGTGAGGTCACCGGAGAAATAGCCGCACACGAGGCCCTCATCGTCGCGGCCTACGGCCAGATCCTGCGTCCGGATACCCTGTACGCAGCCCCTCTGGGCGCTTGGAACGTCCACGCCTCGTTACTCCCCCGCTACCGTGGCGCCGCGCCCGTGGAGCGTGCGATCATGAACGGAGAAACGCAGACCGGCGTGTCTATTATCCGTATGGACGAAGGACTCGACACCGGCCCCATAGCTCTCCAAGTCCCCACCCTTATCCCGCCCGAGATGACCGGCGGAGAACTCACCCAAACCCTCGCTAACCTCGGAGCTAAAGCTGTAGTAGAGGTTATGCATAATCTCGAGAGGAATTCTCTAGCCTTAAGGGAGCAAGATGGTCTTCGTGCTACTTATGCTGCTAAACTTGAGGATGAGGAGAGGGTGGTACGGTGGGGGGAGGAGGTCGAAAGGGTGCACGATCTGGTCCGTGCCCTTACACCACATATAGGTGCCCGCACTTTTCATCCCGAGATCGCCGGTCCCGTAAAGGTGCTCCGCTCGAAGATATCATCGGAGAACCTCCGCCATCCGGAACCTGGTACTATTTTACCTGCAAAAAAGCGTATTTTAGTGGCGTGTGGGAAAGGGGCTTTAGAGATCACAGAGCTTCAATTGCCGGGGGGCAAGGCCCTTTCGGCGGACGATTTCTTGCGAGGGAGGACGCTTTCGGGCGCATTCGTGTCTTGAGCGGTTACTACAGGTAGTGGACCCCATGTTGACATCCGCAGTATGTAGACATAGGAGCAATGCGCCCACAGTGGTGCTAAAATTGCTCACATGGGTGCCGAAGAGACCGTGGAGAGGAGAGCACTATAACTGAGCCTGGAACCTCCCCTGGTATCCCTCAACCGCAAGTTCAGGTGCAAGAGGACGTACTTGATGAGGGTCTTAGGTTGGCTATCGTA
>JALZFK010000265.1 GCA_030861585.1 Actinomycetota bacterium
GCTTACATAGGCTCCGGGCTTACCGTGGGCTTCCACAGCTGCTGCTTGCAAGACCCGCCGCGCTGTCTCTTGCGGTATTTGTTCCCATCCTGCACTCACGAGAACCTTCCCCCTCCTTGGCCTTCCACGGCTCTGAAGTCCTTACTACATACTCCCTGCTAGCGTTTCTAGTTTATGCCAATCGGCCGCAACCGTATCCTATACGAGTAAATAACGAGGTACTTATAGAAGGGGGTGTATATTTCTTTTACGAGGATACAGGCTCCGCCGGATGGTCTGCGGGGAGAGATACGGCGCTCTGGTCGAGGAAGTGCACACTCCCGCGGGTTGCCCGCGAGGGGATAAGGACATGGGATATTCGATTGATGGACTGGCCCAAAACCGTAGCCAAGCTAGGAGATTCCCTTGATCTTACGATCAAGCCACTCGACCAAGGTTTTGCGATTTTTGTGCTTTTTCTCGTAGGACCGAATCTTCTTTAGCTCTCCCTGCGAGAGCCCGCCCAACTTCTTCTTGGCCTCCGCGACGGTCAAGTAGTTGTAGCTTCTGACGGGCGGGCCTTCTTCTCGCGCCTTCTCGGAAGTTCCCTTGTTGCGGTCCGTATTGGTATCTCGCTGGCGACGCTCCTCGGGCCTCCTCTTATCTCGAGTTTGCCGATGTAGGGGGCGTGCCATCTCGGTCTCCCAATGTCTGTCGTTTCTTATGCTTCCGCCACGCTCGGTCCGGTCGTCAACGTCGACCTCCTCTTTTCGGACGTACTCCTCTATGAGCTCCTCATCTTCGACGACCTCCTTGCGCAGGCGCAACACTTCTTTAACCACCGGTCGTCTCTCTACCACGATCTCTTCCTCGATCACCGGAACCCGGATCTCGTCGTCCACGATCTCGGGTTCTGACGTGCCCATGCCCTCCTCGACCGAGACGCGCTCCACGCGCACCTCCTGGCGCTTTTTGGGTGCGCGAACCTGCTCGCGGTCTGTCCTTACCCGTTTACGGACTCTTATAGAGCCGGCCTCGCGTTCTCTGGTGCCGGCCCGAAGTTCCTCCTCAACCCTCTGTACTCTTAGCTCGTCCTCGTCGGTCGGGTCGTCGTTGCCGCGCTCGGGGGTCACCCCTCTGGCTGCACTGGAATGCTCCACACCGAAGTGCTCGTGGGCTGCCCCCGCACGCTCGCCCGGCCATAGATTCGCCCACTCATTACCGATGTTCTTCGGATATGAAGCCTGATAGGTTTCTCTCCCAGCGCGGGCCGGGATGGTCTTCACTACGTAGTCCTCGACTCCATAGTAGTTGAGGACCCGCCGCTCGAACTCGGGCGTTATCTCTCGGTCGTCGCTGAAGGTCGGTCCCTCCTTGACCGCGTCTTTGCCCGCCGCGACTTCGACCAACCCTCGCCGGTCGTTGACGCGCGCGAGTTCCACCGGAATCAGAACGGACCTGCTGCTTAAGAAGCCCATCTTTACGCCGATGTACCTCGGGTGGTCGTTCTCGTCCACGAAGACGTCGTCTACCTTGCCGATCTTCTCGTAATCAAGGTCGTAAACGGTGTAGTCTGCGAAGTCGTATCCGAAGTCTACGGGCCGGTGACCGCGCTCCTCGTTTAGCAAAATGATCCTCCTTGAGTAAAAGCGTATGCTCCCTCAGAAGAACCTATGCGCTATGTGTGGGGCTTGATGAGCCTACGAGCAGGGAAGTATCGAGCGTGATCGAAGCGAGCTGCGGTACACGAAAGCCTAAGAGGCAAGCGTGGACAGCGAAGCGAGGAGGCATCCTACTCGTTCGCCGGCTTCGGACAAGGCGAGGGGCAGGAGCGCTGTTTGCTCCAGATTCACGCTACCCACCCCCAACCCTTCTGCGTACTAGATGGTCTCCTTGAGCCCTTTGCCCGCGCTGAAGGCGGGCACCTTAGAAGGCGGGATCCGCATCTTCTCCTTGGTTTGAGGGTTGATGCCTTCCCGGGCCTTCTGCTCGCGAACGTAGAACTTCCCGAAGCCGGTGATCTGAACTTCTTCCCCGCGCCGAAGCGCCTTGGCTATGACCTCCTCACAGGCGTCCACATACCTCTGAGCCTCGCCCCGGGACGAGTCGGTCCTTTTGGCTATCTCCTCGACAAACTCAGTCTTATTCACGTCGTCCGCTCCTTACCACTCACAGGTCTCGTCGGGCCCGCCGAGGGGTCTCACCCTCTAGATGCTTGCCTCGACGCCCGCCGCGCTCGGTTCGATCGTCGATGTCCACCTCCTCCTTGCGCACGTCCCTCTCGACGACCTCTTCGTCCTCGACCACGTCCTTGCGCACCCTTATCTCCTCCTTAACCACGGGGCGCTTCTCGACGACGACCTCCTCCTCGCTCACCGGCACAAAGAACTCCTCCTCGCCGATCTCGGCCTCCGTGGCTTCCCGACCCTCGACTGGCACCCGTTCGACGCGCACCTCCTCGCGCCTCTTGGGCACCCGGATGCGCTCGCGGTCGGTCCTCACCCGTTTGCGCACCTTCATCGCGCCGGCCTCGCGCTGGCGGGTGCCTACCCTCAGCTCCTCCTCGGCCCTTTGGACCTTGAGTTCGTCCCCGTCGACCGGGTTGCTGCCGCGCCCCCGGTCCGTGCTACGCGCACTCGTGTCGCGGCGCCGCTCGGGGACTTCTCTATGCCCGTTGTGAAGCCGTCCCCGGTTGGTGTAGTACTCGCCGTAGGAGCCCCTGTCCGCGGAACCCCGCCGGCCGTTCAGCCCGTAGTGTTCGCGCACCCGCTCCTCGTGCTCGGGCGTTATCTCCTCGTCCTCGTCAAAGGCGGGGCCTTCCTTGACTCTGCTCTTGGGCTGTGAGACCTCGATTATGCGTCGCCCCTGATCGACCCGGACAGCCTCCATCGGGACCAGGGTAGACTTGGTCCCCAAGAATCCCGTCTTTACGCCTATGTACTCGGGGCGGTCGTCCTCGTCGACGAAGAGGTCGTCTACCTTACCGATCTTCTCGCCGTTGCTGTCGTAGACCTCGTATCCGGAGTACCGCTCCTCAAGCTCGGCAAATTTGTCGCTGCGCTGCTCTGCCAAAACGCGCACCTCCTCGGTGGTATCTCGGGTAGTAGCCACTACCCGCCCCCCTGCGTTCATGTCGGTGGTGGGCTTACCCGACCGGTGCCAACGAGTAACGAGTTTCACGCAGGTTTTTCGATGTCACACAGGAAGTTGTGGTTTAGCGAGAGGGAACACCTAAGGGCACCGCGGTTTGGTGCCGAAAGGTAAAGTTGACTGGGTAGCAGTTCGGTGCCCTCTAGCGTCTTGTGCACAGCAAGGTACACTGCGATCGAATGCTTCAGATCGACCGCGGTTGTTACCAGGCACCCTTTTGCCGGAAGATGAGGGCTAGGAGTTCTCGGCCAAAATCCGAAGCGGTGTGGACGTCGTCGGGTTTTATCTCGACATCGTTCAAATACTGGAGGCGGAGAACATCACCTCTGGCGGCTCCGCCATGGGCCTCGGGGATGATCCCGCCGAAAAAGAACCCCAAGTCTCTTAGCCCGGCCCCAGCTTGCGCGGTAGCCGGGTGAGAGAGCGGCAGGTCCACATAAATGCAATCTACGTGGTGCAGGCAGAGTTCTCGCAGCCGGAGACGAACCAGCTCTCCCAGATCTGCACCTGGCTCTTCGACTCTCAGGAAAGCCAGGTTGTGGTCCCGGCGCACGTTCACGCTCACTCG
>JALZFK010000268.1 GCA_030861585.1 Actinomycetota bacterium
TCGCCGTGTTTTCGCCACCCTCGCGGATAAATTATACCGGGACGTGTGGGGAAGCAAGGGTACGTAGGCCGCAACGAACCAGAAATGGTCCGAAATGTGCAGACTGGGTAGGCGAGATAAAGCTCCGGCGGAGGGCGAAAAGGCAACTCCCCACACTCAGTGGGCAGCGGAGTTTCGGTGCACGTTTCGCGCTGGATAAATCAGAGGTAGGATTTCGTTTACCTCGACGACCCACAGGACGCTTTGGGCGCGCTGGACGATCCCTCGATGATCGGCACAATCATACGCAAGGGCCTCGCGAACGTCGAGTTGCGGCCCACGCTTTTATGAAGGTGTTGGCACTCACCGAGGAGCAAGTCCACGGGCTGGAAGAAGCTATCGACGCGGCGGAAGACCCGCTCGAAGGGGACAGGCGGTGGGCGAAGGACAACCCCGAGATGCTGCGGCCCTGGATCGCGAGGCCACCGCGCAAGCATAGCAAGAGTCTTAGCCTCGCTCGACAGCCTAATACGCCGTATTCCGAGAAGCAGCACGATGTTCTTCGCGCTGGAGCGCATAGCTCCGGGAACCGACGCACATGTCGCCATCCTTACTATGGTTCGGCCATCAACTTTCGACTTCCTTGTTGATCGCCTGAGCTAAGAGTGCCCCTCCTCGGGAAGCGTAGGCTCGAAGGCCGGGGTAGTGCCGGGCATCTCTCTCGCCCCCTCCGGTCGTCCCAGGAGCCCGAGCGTCTTGTTCGCCACGTTCTCGGGGGTGATGCCTAGCTTCTCTAACACGATCTCGCCAGGGGCGGAAGCGCCGAAACGATCGATGCCCACGCTCGCTCCTCGGAAGCCCGTGTAACGCTCCCAACCCATCGTTACCCCCGCCTCGACCGAGACGCGTGCCTCAACGCTCGGGGGCAGGACGGAGTTCTTGTACTCCTCATCCTGAGCCTCGAAGATCTCCCACGACGGCATGCTCACGACCCGCGCCGCGACGTCTTCCTCGGCGAGCAGGATGCGAGCTTCCAGGGCCACGGGGACCTCCGAGCCGGTAGCGATGAGGATCACGTCGGGCGTTACGCCGTTTTCGGCCTCGGCCAGGACGTAGGCCCCGCGTAGAGCGCCCTCGGCAGCACCCAAGGATGTGCGATCCAGGACGGGCAGGTTCTGGCGGGTCAGGAGCATAGCAACCGGGCCCTCGGCCTCGAGGGTGGAGCGCCAGGCCATCGCGGTCTCGTTGGCGTCAGCCGGGCGAACCACCGTGAGGTTCGGGATCGCCCTTAAGGCCATGTAGTGCTCGACCGGCTGGTGGGTCGGACCATCTTCACCCAAGCCCACGGAGTCGTGGGTGAAGACCCAGGCGACGGGGATGTTCATAAGGGCCGAGAGCCTTATGGCCGGTCGCATATAGTCGGAAAACACTAGGAACGTCGAGCCGTAGGGCCTGACCATCCCGCCGTGTAGATGGATACCGTTCACGATGGAGCCCATCCCGTGTTCCCTGACCCCGAAGGCGATGTTGCGACCGGTGTGGGTCGCGGAAAACAGCCCGCCACCCTTGAACACGGTGCTGGTGGAGTTAACCAGGTCGGCTGCCCCCCCGACCATCGTCGGGACGTATTTCTTGAAGGCGTCCATAATTCGGGCGCCCGCCTTGCGGGTGGCGAGCTTCTGGGTCTCGCCGGGATCGAAGACGGGGAGCGCCTCTTCATAGCCAGGCTCAGGCTTGCCGCTCCAAGCCCGAGCCCATTCCTCGGCGAGCTCCGGGAACCCTTCACGCCAGAGAGCGAAGCGCTCGTTCCACTCGCCTTCGAGCTCACGGCCGCGAGGGCGGCAGTCCATGTGCTCGTACACCTCGTCGGGGACGAAGAAATGTTCGTCGGGATCGAAGCCCATCACCTCCTTGGCGGCTCGGACCTCGCTTTCGCCCAAAGCCGAGCCATGGGCGGCGGCGGTGTCCACCGCGTGCGGCGCGGGGTAGGCGATGTGGGAGCGCACTATTATTAGGGATGGGCGCTCCTCCTCGCGGGCGTTAGCCAACGCTTCTTCTAAGGCTTCCAGATCCTCGGCGTCCTCTACACGCTGGACGTGCCAGCCGTAGGCCTCGAAGCGCTTGGCCTTATCCTCCGAATCAAACGAGACGGCGGTGGGGCCGTCTATGGTGATGCGGTTGTCGTCGTAGACGTAGACGAGCTTGCCCAAGGAGAGCTGCCCGGCTATAGAAGCCGCTTCGCTGGCGACACCCTCCATGAGGTCTCCGTCCGAGCAGATAGCGTAGAGGTGGTGGTCCATGATCTCGTGCCCGATCCTGTTGTAGCGGCCTACCAAGAAACGCGCGGCGAGCGCCATCCCGACCCCGTTGGCGAAGCCCTGTCCCAAGGGGCCGGTAGTGGTCTCCACACCAGGGGTGAGCGAGTGCTCGGGGTGACCCGGCGTACGCGACCCCCACTGCCTGAAGTTCTTTATGTCCTCCAGGGTCAGCTCGTAGCCTGTGAGGTGAAGCACGGAGTAGAGGAGCATCGAGGCGTGCCCCGCGGAAAGAACGAAACGGTCCCGGTCGGGCCAGTGGGGGTTTTCGGGATTGTGACGGAGGAATTTGGTAAAGATGGTGTAAGCCACGGGTGCCATCGCCATCGGGGTTCCGGGGTGGCCGGAGTTGGCTTTCTGCACCGCGTCCATCGCAAGGGCCCGGATGGTATCTATAGAGAGTTCGGCAACGTTCTTGGTCTGGAGATCCAAAGCAATCCCTTCTGCCGCGTCCTGGGTCGCCCATACTTTACTACTCACTTTTCGTCGAAGGCAGGCGGTAAAACCTGCGCCTGCCAGCACTCAGGCTTACTCGGTGCCGAAAGAGACGCCGATCGCTACGGCGCCTCCTGTCATCCCAAGAGGTTAGTCAGACTCCTCTTCGAGGACCTTCTGGTACTCCTCGGCGGAGAGGAGGTTTCCCTCCTCCGAGGTGCGCAGCCTGATCATCCAGCCGCCGCCGTAGGGATCTTCATTAACCCGCTCGGGATTATCGTTTAGCGTCCCGTTGACCTCGACGACCTCTCCGCCTACAGGGGTGTATAGGTCGGAGACGGCCTTCACCGACTCGATGGTGCCGAAGGAATCCCCGGCGTCGAACGAGGCTCCCTCCTCTGGCAGCTCGATAAAGACCACGTCGCCGAGCTCGTCCTGCGCGTGGTCGGTGATGCCCACCGTCGCGATCTCACCCTCGCGCTTCACCCACTCGTGGGTCTTAGTGTAAGAAAGCTCCTCGGGTACGTTCAACGGTTCCTCCTCTAGCGCAAGCTAGCGCTTCTCTCGCTTGTAGAACGGCAGCGGCACGGCGCGGGCCGGGACGGGACGATCCCGGATCACCACCTCGAACCTATCTTCCACCTCTGGCGCCACGAGCGCAAGGCCTATGGCCTCGTCCAGGGTCGGCGACTGGGTCCCGCTGGTGACGAGCCCCACCGGCTCCCCCCCCACCGTAACGGGGTAATCGTGGCGGGCGATCCCACGCCCCTCGACCTTGAAACCGACGAGCCTCTTCCTGAGACCCTCCTCCTTCTCTTTGAGCAGGGCCTCCTGCCCCACAAACTCCTGCTCCTTGTCTAGGTGCACCGCGAAGCCGATGCCGGCCTCCAAAGGCGTCGTCTCGGCATCCAGTTCGTTGCCGTAGAGGCACATCCCCGCCTCTAGTCTCAAGGTATCGCGCGCCCCTAAGCCCACCGGGACGGCCCCGGCTTCTATGAGGCGTCGCCAGATGGCCGGCGCATCCTCGGGGCGGGCGAAGATCTCGAACCCATCTTCGCCCGTGTAGCCGGTGCGCGAGAGGACGACAGGGCTGATTCCTAATTCCCCCTCGACGAAGCGGTAGTACCGGATCCCCGACAGGTCCGTCTGCGTAAGGGCTTGCAAGAGCTCGGCGGCCCGGGGCCCCTGGAGCGCCAGCAGCCCCCAGCCGTCCGACTCGTCGATGATATCCATGTCTAGGTCCCCGGTGTGCGACCGGAAGTGTTCGATGTCCTTCTCACGGTTGGAGGCGTTAACGACGATTAGGAAATCTCCCGCACGGCGGTAGACGAGTACATCGTCTACCGTCCCGCCGTCCTCGTAGCAAACCGCCGCGTACCCGGCCTGCCCCACCGCCAGGCGCGAAACGTCCCGGGTAACGAGCCGTTGCACCGCCTCTTCGGCCTCCGGACCGCGGAACACGACCTCCCCCATATGCGAGACGTCGAAGAGCCCCACCTCGTTACGCACCGCCTCGTGCTCGGCCTTTATCCCCACGTACCGTACGGGCATCTCCCAACCGGCGAAGTCAACGAGCCGCGCGCCTAGAGCCCTGTGCTCCTCGTAAA
>JALZFK010000051.1 GCA_030861585.1 Actinomycetota bacterium
CCACCATCCTCTCGTCGATGCGGTCGGCCAGGCGGCGGGTGTCGAACCGGTCCTGAAGTTGGCGATGGCCGTCGTGGTAGGTGCGTGTCACAGAATGTCCTTCCTCCTCCGCTTTTCCTCGAAAGCCCAACTTACGAGATAACTATATCCCTAACATTAAAGAATCGGAATACCCCTGCAACCATCGGCCCTCATATAGCAAAAGAGTGGCCCCACTGCGAGAACGAACGTAAACACGGTGGTGATCGCTAAGCCCGGGACGGTTCATCACCGAACGGCTTCTCAATAACCAGCTGCCGAATAAGGGCATAAACGACTTAAAGAAGCATCAAAGAGGCTCGATTCAGTGATATCGCTGCTGGTTTGCCGAGGGGCTTACGCAAGATGGTGGGTTGCCCCTAGCAACCGTCCGAAGAAGCCTTAGGCGCAACCTCTTTACTCGAGCTAGGGACATAGGTTAGGTTGTAAGCAACCGCCGATGGAAGCGAGGGAAGGAAGCGCCCGATGTGGGTGGGAGAGGACAAGACCATCTCCTTCGTGGATGCGCCCGGTGCCACGTTGGCGCTCCCCGTAGCGGGCGGGACACAAGAAGAAGATCCCGCCGTTCTCCTTCGTGGCGGTTCCGGAGTGCCGGACCGCCTCACAGACGTGGCCGAATCCCTTGCTCGCGGGCACCGGGTGATCCGATACGAGCAGCGGGGAACGGGGAGATCGATCGACCACTATGGGCGCTTTGGTCTTGCTCGGAAGCGCAGACATCTATGGGGCGACCAAAGAAAGGTTCTTTGCGCGCTATCCCAACGCCAGGCACGCGGTGTTGGAGAACGCGGGACACATCGCGTGGCTTCAAGGTCCTGGTGCGTTTCGTGCCGAGCTATGCGCGTTCTTCGATTGCTGAGTATTATCGAGCTGCCGAGAGAGACCATCCGACCGCCTCCCTTTGCCAACCACCCGAGCCAGATACCTTTGCGGCTCCTTCGACGCGCCCTACGAGTATCGGCATGGGAGGACTACCCCGTCGTCTCCTTCTTCACCGGCGCTTGCACCGTGACGATAGCGGCCAAGGAGCCGAATCGTGCCTTTAGGGGGGGCGAACTCCTCCTCGAGTTCGCAGCAGAGCTTGCCTGATCGTCGCGTAGCCACACCCCCCGATGGCAACCTCTTGCGGGAGATCGCGGAGCAGTTTTGGAGCGCTCCTTCTTCTTGAGCCCTTTAGCAGTCGTCCTCGCCGACACCCACATCCCTCGTCGCGCTCGCGTCCTGCCGGAAGAAGTGATCCGGTACCTGAGGAGGGCCGACCTCGTTCTGCACGCCGGGGATCTGATCGAGGCTTCCCTCCTTGAGGAGCTAGCCTTCTATGCCCCCGTCCGCGCCGTGAGGGGCAACGTGGACCTGCCGGAGGTGGACCTTCCGCAGACGCTGGAGTTCGACTTCGGCGGCGCGAGGATCGCCATGATCCACGATTCGGGGCGCAAAGAGGGCCGGCGCAGGCGCCTCGCGCGTCGCTTCCCGGCGGCTCGCGTAGTTATCTTCGGCCACTCGCACATCCCCGTCTTGGAGGACGAGAACGGGCTCCTGCTCCTCAACCCTGGCAGCCCCACAGACAAACGCCGTCAGCCGCGCCACACCTTTGCCCTCCTCCGCATCGAAGAAGGAAGCGCGCGGGCCGAGATCGTCGTTTTGTAGTAGGTTGTGCGGATCGAGAACTTGCGGGAGAAGCGGACTGCTCGACTATAATCCGGTTTATGGCGGAACCCGGACGCGCGAACGCTAGCAGGCGGCTCGCTCTCGCAGAAACGTACGAGCCGCGGGTAACCCTGCGACGGATTTGGAGCGCTTTCGTGGCGCTGGGTGCCATCATCGCTATAGGCGTGCTCGGATACGTTTTGTTCGAGGGCTGGGGTTTCATGGACGCCTTGTACATGACCGTGATCACCCTGACCACGGTCGGCTACAGGGAGGTCCACGAGCTCGATAGGACCGGTCAGCTATGGACCATGGCCCTCCTGATAACGGGTGTCGGTACCCTGTTCTACGCGGCGGTCTCCTCTGTGGAGCTCGCAGTAGAAGGGGCGGTCCAGGGTTACTTTCAAAGGAGGAGGATGAGGGCCGAGATCAACAAATTAAACGGGCACCATGTGCTTTGCGGCTTCGGGCGAGTAGGCCGCCAGGTCGCCCGCGAATTTGCGCTCGACGGCGTCCCTTTCGTGATCGTAGACAACGACCCTCAACGGGTCGAGGAGTGCTTGGCGGAGGGCTACCTCGCCATACTGGGCGAGGCATCCGAGGATGCCGTGCTCAAGGAGGCCGGTGTCGGCCGCGCGAAGGGCCTCGTCGCAGCCGTCGACTCCGACGCCGACAACGTTTTCGTCACCCTCTCGGCCCGTAAGATGAACCCGGACCTCTACATCGTGGCCAGGACATCCTCCGACGAGGCGGCCGGCAAGCTCGAGATAGCCGGCGCAAACCGGACCCTCTCACCTTACGCCGTGGGCGGGCGCCGCCTAGCCGCGCTCGCCACCCAGCCTCTGATCGTGGACTTCCTCGATATCGTAACCCGCGGCAGAACGGGCATAGAGTTCCGCCTGGAAGAATTCAGCGTGCCGGAGAAGTCGTTCGTCGCCAACCGTACCATCGGCGAGCTAAAGATCGGGGATAAGACCGGCGCTATGATCCTGGCCATCCTCAGTAGGGAAGGCAAGTTCGACACGACCCCCTCCGCTCAAGACACCATCCGCCCGGGCGATACCCTTATCGTCCTGGGCACCCGCGAACAGGTCGGCCGCCTCGAAACCCTCATGGCCGGGGGAGAGCCGAAGGACGAAGGCTCCTCCTAAAGCCGCACGCACCGGAAGATTGTTAAAAAACAGCGGTGGGACGGCCGGAGGTTATGGTTAGAATTGCTCGGTGAAGGATAGGGAGGAGTTTCCATCGCTCATCGTCGGCCGCGGGGCGGTCGGCAACCCGAAGAACCGCTTCAGTAAGATCGAGGTGGAGGCGGATCTCGACGAGCTCGACCAAGAGAGGCCGGAAACCGTCTACTTAAAGGATGCTTCGCGTTGGATCGTTACGTGCAACAACAGCCCCGACGTCGGTTTCGACGCGAGCATCAACCCTTACCGGGGCTGCGAACACGGGTGTGCTTACTGTTACGCTCGTCCGACTCACGAGTATCTTGGTTTCTCGGCGGGCCTGGACTTCGAGAGCAGGATCCT